>CAYGUQ010000095.1:4018-10791 GCA_964352995.1 uncultured Rhodobacterales bacterium | reverse complement strand
GGCGCCGACGCCGGCGGGCGCAGAAGATTGCGATGCGTTCGTAGAGTGCGGCCTTAACCTCGCGGCGAGAGACGCGCGTGAACCGGTGGACCAACTCGGTCTTCAGCGATCCGAAGAAGCTCTCCGTCGGCGGGTTGTCGAGACAGTTCCGCTCGCCGCTCAGGGAGGCGCGCGCCATGCGTCCTAGCGGCTTGCGGTGGTCGCCGCAGGCGTATCGGACGCCGCGGCCCGAGCGGCGGATCAGGCCCGGGGCCGGGCTGCGGTTCCGCAGCGCCATGCGCATGGCGTCGATCGCGGGGCCGCCATTGAGCCGGTCGGACGTCGCCAAGCTGACGATCTCGCTGGCGGCCATATCGTTGACCGCGGCGGGATGGAGCCGGCCGCCGTCGGTGGGGACGGACCTGACGTCGGCCTTGGCGATCCACGCCCTGATCAGGTTGCGGCGAACATCATGGCGCCTGGAAAGCCCGTGAAGCGTGTCCCCGGCGTCATGCTCAGCCACGACCTCGCGCTTCAGATCCACACTGTGGCTGCGGCGGCGCCGCGTCGCCGGCCGGCTCCCCCGGAAAGGCCCGGGCCGGTCAAACTACACGCATAAATCTGTCCAGTCCGAAGGCCGCGCTCCACTCAGGGCGCCTCGCCTCCCAGTCCGGGGTCGCGGGGCAAGGTCGCTTCATGCGTGTTCCTCCGCGCCGGACAGGAACTCGACCACCATGGCGGCCGTCCAGGTGAAGCTGTCGCCGCCGCAGGGTTCGCCGGTCATCGGGTCGTAGTACTCCGCGAACCCGTTCTCCTCGATCAGGCGCAGGCTGTCGGCGACGATGCGGTCGACCATGGCCGTCTCGCCCGCCCGCCGCAGGCCGTCGGCGATCATGTAGTTGACGATCAGCCATACCGGACCGCGCCAGTACCGAAGCGGCTCGAAGCCGGGCGCGGTCGGATCGTGGCTGGGCGCGAGAAAGGCGACGGCGTCGCCGAGCTTGCGCAGCCGTGCGGCGATGGCGGCGGCGCGGGCCTGCGGAACATGCGCGAAGGCCGGCAGCAGCCCGCCGATGGACGGGCTCTCCACGGCGGCGCAGGCGATCCGGTCGAAGCACAGATACTGCCCATGCGCGTCGCTCCAGAGCGTCTCCAGCGCCGCCAGACCCCTGGCCGCCTGCTCTCGGGCTTCGCGGGCGATGTCGTCGAGCCCAAGCCTTTCCGCGAGATCGGCGACGTCGGCGCATGACCGCAGGAGGATGGCGTTGAAGCCCGGATCGACCACCTTGAACGGCGATGCGGCGTATACCTTCCCGTTGTCCCAGCCTTGCGCGCGGAAATGCTGCACCAGCCAGATGTAGCGCTCGTACTGCGCCTGGGTCGGGCGATGCGCCGGGTTGGCGTGCCGAGTGTCGCGCCGCACGAACGGGACGACGCCCTCGTTCGGCACGCGCTCCAGCGCGACGTCCCAGTCGATGGCGTTGTCGCGGCCCGACTCCCACGGGTGCACGATGGCGACGAGACCGGATCCCTCGGGGTCGCGGCAGCGGAAGAACCAGTCGTGCCACCGCGCGATCTTCGGCAGCAGCGCCGCCGCCCGGGCCTGCGCCTGCGTCCCGTCCCGGGCGCGGTCGAACAGCCGCCGGACCGCGAACCCGGCCACCGGGGGCTGCGTGATCCCGGACGTCGGCGTCGGCCGCTCCGTTCCCCAGACCTCCGGCCCGGGGAAATAGCTGTCGCTTGGCTCGTGGAACACGATGTGGGGAACGAGGCCGTCCTCCCACTGGTGGTCGAACAGCGTCTCGATCTCGGTCCAGGCGCGGGCCTCGTCGAAATGCGCCTGGCCGAGCGCCGTCAGGCAGCTGTCCCAGTTCCACTGGAACGGATAGAGACCGTGGGTGGGAACGGTGAAGCCGCCCCGGTCGTTCCGGCGCAGGATTTCCGCCGCGCGCGCGATCAGGGGATGGGTCATTGCGGCCTCATGCGACGGCTTTGGTGGTTACGGGGTCGAACCAGCGCACGCGGTCCGGCTGCGGCGCGAGCTTCAGCCGATCGCCGGGCTTGAGCGGCAGGTCGCTGTCGAGCACCGCCCGCAGCATGGCGCCGTCGACGTCGCAGGTGACGAGAAGATGGGCGCCCAGCGGCTCGACGAGCTTCACGGTGGCGGGAAGCCCCGCGTCGGCGGGGCGCAGATCCTCCGGGCGGATGGCGAAGTGCAGCAGCGCGCCGCCCGACCGGGGGCCGTCCACGGTCTGACCCGCAACGGCCCACTTGCCCTCGCCGGCGGCGCTGGCCTTCAGGAAGTTCATCGGGGGGTTGCCGATGAAGCCGGCGACGAACTCCGCGGCGGGGTTGCGGTACACCTCGATGGGCGCCGCCGCCTGAACGATGCGGCCCTGGTGCATCACGCTGATGCGGTCGGCCAGGCTCATGGCCTCGACCTGATCGTGGGTGACGTAGATCGCCGTGGTCCGGCTTTCGGCCAGCACGCCCTTCAGCTCCGCCCGCATCTCCAGCCGCAGCAGCGCGTCGAGGTTGGAGAGCGGCTCGTCCATCAGGATCACGTCCGGCTCCATCGCCAGCGCGCGCGCCACGGCGACGCGCTGGCGCTGGCCGCCCGAAAGCTCGCCCGAGTAGCGCTTGAGCAGGTGCTCGATGTGCATCAGCGTCGCCGTGCGCTCGACCCTGCGCGTCACCTCGGCGTCGCCGAGCCTCTTCATCCGCAGGCCGAAGCCGATGTTCTCGAACACCGTCAGGTGCGGGAACACCGCGTAGTTCTGGAACACCATCGCGATGCCGCGATCCTTCGGGGCGAGGTGGTCGACCCGGCGACCGCCGATCCAGACCTCGCCGGTGCTGGCGGTCTCCAGCCCCGCGATGATCCGCAGCAGGGTGGTCTTGCCGCAGCCGGAGGCGCCCAGCAGGACCATGAATTCCTGATCGGCGATCGTCAGGTCGATGGAGTGCAGCGCCTGATACGCGCCGAATATCTTGGCTACGTTATTTATCTTGATCTCGGCCATGTTCCGCTCCCTGGAATTCTTGTTCGACTTCAGCGATTGGCGATGCCCCACATCGCGAACAGGTACTTGCGAACGGCGAAGATGAAGATCAGCGCCGGCACCACGAGGATGAAGCCGCCGGCGAACTTCAGGTGAAGCGGCGACTCCGCGAGGCTTTGCAGCAGAAAGGCCGGCAGGGTGCGGTTCTCGATGGTCAGCACCGCCGCCGCGAAGACCTCGTTCCACGAGATGACGAAGGCGAAGATCGCCGACGCGGTGATGCCGGGCAGGATCAGCGGCAGCACGACCTTGGTGAAGGCGGTCAGCCGCGTGCAGCCGAGCGTCCACGCCGCCTCCTCCAACTCCACGGGAATGCCGGAGAACAGCGAGTAGGTGATCAGCACCGCGAAGGGGATCGCCAGCGTAGTGTGCACCAGCGCGAGGCCCAGCACGGTGTCGTCCAGCCCGATGCGGATGAACAGCACCGCCAGCGGCAGCGCCAGCAGCGGCAGCGGGAAGGCCCGCGTCAGCAGGATCAGCACGCGGAACGAGGCCTTGCCGCGGAACTCGAACCGCGACAGCGCATAGCCCGCCGGCGCGCCCACCGCGATCGACATCACCATGGTCAGCGCGGCGACCAGCACCGAATTCGCCAGCGCATCGGTCATGCCCTGGAAGTTGGCGAAGAAGGTCAGGCTCCCGAGGTCGAACTCGGGCACGAAGGCCTTCGGAAAGCTGCTCACCGTCTCCGGCGAGGACAGGGTGTTGATCAGCAGCAGGTAGAGCGGGACCAGCACCCAGGCGCACAACAGCACGACGGAAGCCGTGTAGACGGCCCGGCCGCTGCGCAGCGTCGCGGCGACGGGCGAGGCGGCGTCGGCGACAGCGGTCATATCGTGGCTCCCTTGGGCACGCGCAGCGCGCGCATGATCACGAGCGTGGCTGCGACGGAGATGGCGAGGATGATCAGGGCCAGCGCCGCCGCGGCGCCGCTGTTGGACAGCTCGAACTGGTAGGCGTAGGTCTCACCCATCAGCACCGGAAACAGCGTGCCGCCGAGCGCCTGCACAACGGCGAACACCTCGAACGCCAGGATCACCCGCAGCACCAGCGCGGTCTGCAGCGAAGGCCTCAGCATCGGCAGCGTGATCTTCAGGAAGCGCTGCCACGGCGAGGCGCCGAAGACCTCGGCGGCCTCGTAATACTCCTTCGGGATCAGCCCGATCCCTGCGACCAGGATCACCAGCATGATCGCCGTGGCGCGCCAGACCTCGGCGAGCATGATGGCGACGAACACCATCGTCATGCTCTGGTACGAGAGGAAGTTCACCGGTCCGTCGGCCAGCCCGAGCCCCGTCATCATCGAGCTCAGGAAACCGGACTGCTCGAAGATCGCGAGCCAGATGATCCCCGCCGCCAGATCCGAGATGCCGAGCGGGATGGTCCAGACGTAGAGGACCATGTCGCGGCCCTTCTTCATCCGGGTGACCATGGTCGCCATCAGCAGCGAGAGGGCGAGCTGGATCGGTACGACCGCCAGCGCCAGCAGCACGGTGTTCCACATCGAAATCGGGAACTTCCAGTAGTCGACGACCTCCCGGAAGTTGTCGAGCGTCCAACCGCCTTCCGTCTGGAACGCCAGCTGCGCCACGAGGACGAACGGGTAGATGAAGAAGACGCCCAGAAACAGCGTGACCGGTAGGATCAGGAGATAGGGAAGGGTTTGCGCGCGCATCGGCTCGCTCCTGCTGGAGGAAGGGCGTCCCGGGCCGCAGGGGCCCGGGGTCGACCAACGTCAGGCGCGGGCGCTCACTCCACGGGGCAGGCGCCCTCGGAGGGCGCGTCGGGCGCCCAGCAGGGAGCGCCGGTTTCCTGCATGATCGAGATCAGCCGGCGCTTCTGGTCGTCCAGCACCTGCCGGATCGGCTGACCGGCGAGCACGATGCGCTCGAAGGCGTCCACGAAGACGCGGTTGAAATCGCCGCCCTTCTCGCCGAGTCCGGCCGGCAGCAGGCCCGGATTGGCGTCCGGCGCCGAGCTCATGAGGGCGATGGCGTCGCCCGCCGCCTTGACCGACGGCGGCAGGTCGTCCGGCAGGTCGACGGCGATGACGGGGAAGAAGTTGGTCGCGCGCAGGGTCGCGATCTGGGTGTCGGGCTGCATCATGTAGGCCAGCAGCGCCTTGGCCGACGCCATGTCGGGCGCGGTCTTTGGAATCGCGAGGCCCGCAAGCACCGGCATGAAGCCGCGGCCCGCGGGGCCCGCAGGGGCGGGGAAGGCGATGAAGTCGTCGGGCCGCTCGTTGAACGCCTGCGCCAGCCGCGAGGTGTGGTCGAACGCGATCCACACATCCTCGGAGAGCAGCTGCTCCTGAAGGAAGGAGAAGTTGGTCGAGGCGGGGTTGGTGTGCGCCCACAGCGCCTTGAAGCTTTCCCAAGCCGTTTCGGCTTCCTGCGACGCGAAGGTCCGCACGACGCCGTTGGTGAAGGACGGGTAGAGATAGCCCTGGAAGAAGCGGTGCTTCAGCCCCTTCGGACCCGCCGGAAAGCCGAACAGCGCCTTCCCCTCGCCTTCGTGGACCGCCGCGGTCCACGCGATCAGCTGGTCGTAGGTCAGCGCGTTGACGTCGGCGCCTTCGGGGAGATACGCGAGCGCCTTGCGGTTGGCCGCCATGACGTAGCTCGCCTGCATCCAGGGCACGTATTTGAGGTCGTCGGTCCCCAGCCGCGCCAGCTCGTTGAACGTGTCGCTCTGCGCCGAGACGCCGAGATCGCCGAGGTTGACGAGATCGTCGGGGTCGAGCGCGGCGAAATTGCCGTGCAGGGCGCCGAGCAGCGCGATCGTGCCGCTGTCCGCCTGAAGCTCCGCCTGCAGCCGCGTCAGCCACGGGCCGTCCTCGTTGGGCTGGTAGTCCACGCCGGCGGCGTAGCCGCTCAGCACGTCCTGCCGCATGGCCTGCGCTTCCTCCGCGGGGCGCGCCTGGGTGGACCAGAAAAGGTCCGCCGCCTGGGCGACGCCGGAAACGAGGATCGATAGTGCGGCGGTCGCGCCCGCCAGCGTCCTTCCAGAGCGCATCGCTCTCTCCCTTCGACATTGTTGGCCGGACAGCGCGCCGGTCGCGAGGTCCGGATTGGTTGGTGGGAATCGCGTCACCAGCAGGATCAATTTGATATAACGTGATATCAATTGGCAAGCCACATTCGGCGCCGTAATGCCTCTGGACATGCCGATGCGATGCATTCAGGGCCGCCACGCGCAAGTTTCAGCAAGACGTGTTGCCTGCAGCGCGGGTTGCATCGTAGTGATTGGTAGATCGTAGTATCTTCGCGAGCGCGAAATGACCCGAAGGCCGAAACTCCAGGACGTCGCCGAGCGCGCCGGCGTTTCGCGGGCGACCGTCAGTCAGGTCCTGCGGGGCGCGGGCAGGATCTCGGAGGCCACGCGGACGAAGGTCGAGGCCGCCGCCGAGGCGCTCAGCTACATTCCCGACACGCGAGCCGCCTCGATGCGCTCGGGGCGCAGCCGCGAGGTCGGCATGGTGATCCATGGGCTCGCCAACCCGTTCAACGCCGAAGTCATCAGCGGCGTCGCGAACGAGCTGGAGCGTCGCGATCATCTCGTGTCGATACTCGACTCCGACGACGACCCGGACAGGCAGTTGCGCAATCTCAAGGCCTTCATCAGCTCGTCGCGGGGCGGACTGATCTGGGTTCCGGCCATCTCGACCTCGACAGCGGCCGTAGACCTGCTGCGCAAGAACCGCATTCCGACGGTGGCGTTCCTGCGCAAGCC
>CAYGUQ010000095.1:0-3918 GCA_964352995.1 uncultured Rhodobacterales bacterium | reverse complement strand
GCGGGGCTCGGACACCGGCGCATCGCCTTCTTCGGCGGGCAGGGACCGTCGCAGGTCCGCCAGGAGCGTATCGGCGGCTACGAGAGCGCCATGCGTCGGATGGGCCTTGGCGAAACGACGGTTCTGCCCTGCGCCGACAGCAAGTCGGCCGGTCTCGAAGCGGCCGGGGCGCTGATGCGCGCCCGTCCCGACGTCACGGCGCTGGTCTGCAACGGCGACATGGTGGCGATCGGCGCATGCCTCGCCTGCCAGAAGCTCGGCCTCGTTCCCGGTCGCGACCTGTCGATCATCGGCTTCGACGACACCGAGGACGCCGCGATCGCGACGCCGCCGCTGACCACGCTATCGGTGTCCCCTCGCCAGCTTGGCCGCAAGCTGGCGAGGATGCTGCTCGACCGCATGGAGGAGCCGGGCCTCGCGCCCGTCAGCAGCCTTGTCTCCGCGAGGCTTGTGCTCCGCCAGACGACCGGGCGGGCGCCGGATCTGGCGCACCGCCAGAATCGGACGTGAAGGCCTAGGTCGTCGCAGCCGCGAATGACGGATGTCGCCTTCAGCCCCGCGCGCTGCGAACGGTCGACCTCTGGAGCGAGCGCCATGTCGGTGGAGGCGCCGCGCTCGGCGCGGCGAATGGCCGGAGGGGGGTCGACCGCGGCGCCGTTCCTCGATCCGCCAACCGTCGATCGCTGCTTGGCCCGACCCTGCAGCGCGTCTATCACAGCGGTCCCGCGAGATCAGGAGCACGCCTTGGACAGCACCGCCGACCGCGTCGCACGCACCATCGCCGCCGAGATCGACTGCAAGCCGGCGCAGGTGGCCGCAGCGGTGTCCCTGCTCGACGGCGGGGCGACGGTGCCGTTCGTGGCGCGCTACCGCAAGGAGGTCACCGGCGGCCTCGACGACACGCAGCTTCGCACTCTGGCCGATCGGTTGTCATACCTGCGCGAGCTGGAGGCGCGGCGCGGCGCGATCCTGTCCTCGATCCGCGAGCAGGGAAAGCTGACCGACGATCTCGCTCGCGCCATCGCCGGCGCCGAGACCAAGGCGGCTCTGGAGGACCTCTACCTGCCGTTCAAGCCCAAGCGCCGAACCAAGGCGATGATCGCGCGCGAACGCGGGCTCGAACCGCTGCTGCGCGCCATCCTCGCGGACCGCGCCGCCGCGCCGGAGGCGCTGGCGGCGGAGTATCTGTCGGAGGAGGCGCCGACCGCCAAGGTCGCGCTGGAGGGCGCCCGCGACATCCTTGTCGAGGAGCTGGCCGAGAACGCCGGCCTGCTCGGCCGTCTTCGCGAATTCATGCGCGCCGGCGCCTTCATCTCGGCGAACGTCGTCCCCGGCAAGGAGGTCGAGGGCGCCCGCTTCTCCGACTACTTCGACCACCGCGAGAAGTGGGCCGACATCCCCGGCCACCGGGCGCTCGCCATCCTGCGCGCCTCCAAGGAAGAGATCGTCACCGTCGAGATCGCCCCGGATCCGGAGGAAGGCGTCGCGCAGGCGGTCGGCATCGTCGCAGCCGCCATCGGCATCCGGGGCGACGGGCCCGGCCACCGCTGGCTGCGAGACGCGGCGACCTGGGCGTGGCGGGTGAAGCTGTCGCTTTCGATGTATGTCGATCTCATGTCTGAACTCCGCCGCCGCGCCCATGAGGCGGCCATCGCCGTCTTCGCGCGCAACCTGAAGGATCTGCTGCTCGCCGCTCCCGCCGGCGCCCGCCCGACGCTGGGCCTCGACCCCGGCATCCGCACCGGCGTGAAGGCGGCGGTGGTGGATGCGACGGGCAAGCTGGCGGCGACGGCGACGCTCTACCCGTTCCAGCCGAAGAACGACGTGAAGGGCGCGCAGGCTACGCTGATCGAGCTGATCCGGCGCCATGGCGTCGAACTGGTCGCCATCGGCAACGGCACCGCCAGCCGCGAGACCGAGCGGCTTGTCGCCGAGACCCTGGCGCTGCTGCCGCCGGACGCCAGCCGCCCGACCAAGGTGATCGTGTCGGAGGCGGGCGCCTCGGTCTATTCCGCCTCGGAGCTGGCCGCGCGCGAGTTTCCCGACCTCGACGTGTCGATCCGCGGCGCCGTCTCCATCGCCCGCCGCCTGCAGGACCCTCTGGCGGAGCTGGTGAAAGTGCCGCCGCAGTCCATCGGCGTCGGTCAGTACCAGCACGACGTGGACCAGCGCCGCCTGTCGCAGACGCTGGAGGCCGTGGTGGAGGACTCGGTGAACGCCGTCGGCGTCGACCTCAACATGGCCTCGGCCCCGCTGCTGGCACATGTCGCGGGCCTCGGCCCGGCGCTCGCCTCGGCCATCGTGACGCATCGCGACGCCGAGGGCGCATTTCCATCGCGCAAAGCGCTGCTGAAGGTGCCTGGCCTTGGCCCGAAGGCCTTCGAGCAATGCGCGGGCTTCCTGCGCATCCGCGACGGGGCGGAACCGCTCGACGCCTCCGCCGTCCACCCGGAGGCCTATGGCGTCGCGCGCCGTATCGTGAAGGCCTGCGGGCGAGACATCCGCGCGATCATGGGAAACCCTGACGCGCTGCGCGGCCTCAACGCGCAGGACTTCATTGACGAGGCCTTCGGTCTGCCGACGGTGCGCGACATCCTCGCCGAACTCGAGAAGCCCGGCCGCGATCCGCGGCCGGCCTTCGTCACCGCGCGCTTCGCCGACGGCGTCGAGACCATGACCGACCTCAAGCCGGGCATGGCTCTGGAGGGCACGGTCACCAATGTCACCGCCTTCGGCGCCTTCGTCGACATCGGCGTCCATCAGGACGGGCTGGTCCATATCAGCCAACTCGCCGACCGCTTCGTGCAGGACCCCCACAGCGTGGTGAAGGCGGGCGACGTGGTGAAGGTGCGCGTGCTTGACGTCGACCTGCCTCGCAAGCGCATAGCGCTGACGATGCGCAAGCGCGCGGAGGCGGGCGGCGACGCCCGCCCACAAGGCGGCGCGGAGCCCGGCCACCCGAAGAAACCTGAAAAGGCGGTCGAGGCGAAGCCCGACCGCGGCGCGCGTCCGGCGACAAAGAACCCGGCCGGCCCATCGCGCGGCAGCCTCGGCGACGCTCTGGCCAATGCCATGCGGAAGCGGGACTGAGTCTGCACACCACCTTCGCCCAGCTGGGTTGATCTCGCCTGTGGATCGCCGCGGGGCCCCGGCGCTGGTCGGCGTCATGGCGCCCCAAGCAATGCGCCCCGTCACAGGGACCGTTCAATGCTTGGGGAGCATCGCCAGGTTGCTGACTGCGGCGCGGAGGATCGCGACGGGGCGTCGGTGCGCCTCGCCGTCGATCGAGATGACGACCGCGCCGGGACGCCGTCTGTCCGCCGGCCTCGGCCGGCCGCGCCTCATGCAGGCGGCGAAATGGCCGCCGAAGCGATCGATCCAGAGACCGACGGCCTCTCGGCTGACGATCACGCCCCGCTCGGCCGACAGATCCTCGACCTCGGCCGCGCTCAGGGCGAAGCGGTGGCGGGCCCGCACCGCGTTGGCGACGACCTCGCATGGAAAGCGGAAGCCCTTGAGGCGCGGCGTGGTGGACGGCATCGACGCCAGCGTCGCCTGCCGCAGGAGAACGCCCGAGACAACGCGGCGACGCCCCGCCAGATCATGCCCACTCGCCTTGTCCGGCGGCCGGACTGCCCACTGACACGCCAGGCCTCTCGCCGTGAAGCGCCAGCGCCCCCTCAGAGCCGCCCTTACAAATCTGACGCCCCCCCCCTCGAAATTTGTCGTCTGCCGGACGGCGCGGCTTTGCGAGACCGTCATGACGGCGACGTCCCTGTCGCGGGCGCCCTTGGAAATGGAGGCGGCTTGTGATGACCCCTTGTTCCGCCGCGCCCATCTGGCGTTCGCCTGACAAAGCGGCGCTCCCTGGAGCTGGCGGGCCGCGCGGCGACGGGTTTCGGGCCGAGATCGCCGTGT
>CAYGUQ010000094.1:0-10888 GCA_964352995.1 uncultured Rhodobacterales bacterium | reverse complement strand
CGTCCGCCTTCAGCCGCTTCAGGGCGGCGTGAAGCTGCCTGACGACGATCGGCGCGAGCCCCTCGGTCGGCTCGTCGAGGATCAGCAGCCGCGGGTTCATCAGCAGGGCGCGGGCGATGGTCAGCATCTGCTGCTCGCCGCCCGACAGCTGGTCGCCCCCGTTGGCCATCCGCTCGCCGAGTCGGGGAAACATCTCCACCACCCGCGCGATAGTCCAGCCGCCGGGCCTGCCGAACCGCCGCGCGGCCATCTCGAGGTTCTCGCGCACGGTCAGCGAGGGGAACACGTCCCGCGTCTCGGGCACATAGGCGACGCCGAGCTTGGCGATGGCGTAGGGCGGCCGGCCCGCCAGCGCGGCGCCGTCCAGCGTCACCGCGCCGTCGGTCGCCGGCAGCAGCCCCATGATCGTCTTGAGCGTGGTGGATTTCCCGGCGCCGTTGCGCCCGAGGATCGCCGTCACCCGCCCCGGCTTCGCGGCGAAGGACAGCCCGTGCAGGACGCGCGTCTCGCCGTAGCCCGCGTGCAGTCCGCTGACCTCAAGCATCTTCCCAGCTCCCCAGATAGATCTCCTTGAGCAGCGCGCTGCGCCGCGCCGCGTCGGGGTCGCCGTCGAACACCACCTCGCCGTAGTTCAGCACCGTCACGCTGTCGGCCACGTCGAAGGCGAGGTCCATGTCGTGCTCGATGATGACGACCGCCAGCTCGCGCGGCAGGCCCTTCAGCAGCCGGTGAAGCTGGCCGATCATCTCCGGCCCGACGCCCGAGGTGGGCTCGTCCATCAGCAGCACGCGCGGCCGGGTCGCCAGCGCGACGCCGACCTCAAGCTGCCGCCTTGCGCCGTAGGAGACGGCGTCCACCGGCGCGTCGAGCAGCGGCGTCAGCCCGACCTGCGCCGCGACCTCGGCGACCGTCTCGGCCACCGCGCGATCCGCCAGACTGTCGGCGGGAAAGTGCGCCGCCTTGCCGAGCGCGACCGATGCGGCGAGGCCGAGGTTCTCGCGCACGCTCAGCCCGTCGAAGAGCGTGTTCTTCTGGTAGCTGCGCGACAGCCCCCGGCGCGCGCGCCGGGCGACGCCGAGGCCGGTCACGTCTTCGCCGCCCAGCGCGATGGTCCCGGCGTCGGGCCGCAGTTCGCCGACCAGCAGGTTGAACAGCGTCGTCTTGCCGGCGCCGTTGGGGCCGAGGATCACCCGGCGCTCCCCAGCCGCCACCGTCAGCGACACGTCGTTGGTCACGCACAGCGCGCCGAACGACTTCTTCAGTTTGCCGACCTCAAGCATCGGTCGCGACCTCCTTGCGGCCGGGTTGCGGGCGGCGCATGCGCAGGGCCTCCAGCGAGCCGAACACGCCGCGCCCGCCCGAGGCGACCACGGCGATCAGGATCAGCCCGACCGCCATGTGCCAGTAGGGCGTGACCGCGCTGATCTCGTGCTTCAGCACCACGAACAGCGCGGCGCCGATCACCGGGCCGACGAGCGTGCCGATGCCGCCAAGGATCACCACCACCAGCGCCTCGCCGGATACGGTCCACGCCAGCAGCTCGGGCGAGACGAACATGGCGTGCTGCGCCGCCAGCGCGCCGGCCAGCCCCGCAAGCCCGCCAGAGACGGCGAAGACCGCCGCCTTGGTCCGCCAGACCGTCAGCCCCAGCGCCGCCATGCGCCGCTCCGACCGGCTGACGCCGACCAGCGTGCGGCCAAGACCGGCGCGCAGCACGGCGGCGGCGACCGCATAGGCCAGCGCCGCGCAGGCCACGCAGAACAGCGCGAAGGTCCGGCCGTCTCCGAGGTCGATCCCCGCCGCCGACAGGTCGAGCCGGGGCACGCCGAACAGGCCGTCGTCGCCGCCGAAGGCCGGGCTTTCGAAGATCACCGAATAGGCCATCTGGCCGAAGGCGAGCGTGGCCATGATGAAGTAGATGCCGTGGGCGCGGGCGCAGACCGCGCCGACGCCCCAGGCCAGCGCCGCCGGCAGCGCGACAGCCGCAGCCATCGCGGCAGGCGCGGGCAGGCCATGGGCCGTCGCCGCCATGGCGAAGGCGTAGGCGCCGACGCCCATCAGCGCTCCGTGGCAGAGCGAGACCATGCCGCCGAAGCCCGCCACCAGGTCCAGCGCGATGACGAGGATCGCGAGGATCGCGATCTCGGCGAGGATCTCGAGGCCGAAATACTCGGCGGTGAAGGCGTGGGCGACGGCGCCGGCCAGCAGGATCGCGAGCGCGGCGACGCGCAGGGGAGTATGGGCGAACATGGCTCAGGCCCTCGCGGGAAAGAGGCCGGTCGGGCGCAGCACGAGCACCGCGGCCAGCAGGGCGTAGATCAGGACGGAGGAGAGCGCCGGCGCCAGCACCGCGCCGAAGGTCGTCACGAAGCCGTAGAGCAGCGAGCCCGCGACGGCGCCCTTCAGCGAGCCCAGCCCGCCGATGACCACGACGATCAGCGTCGGGATCAGGATCTGCAGCCCCATCTCGGTCGTGACCGACAGCAGCGGGGCCGCGACGGCGCCGGCCATGCCCGCCAGCGCGCAGCCGACGACGAAGACCACGAAGAACACCCGCTCGACGTTGACGCCGAGGCAGGCCGCCATCCTGTCGTTGTCCACCCCTGCGCGGATGGTCGCGCCGATCGAGGTGCGCGTCAGCAGCAGGGTCAGCGCGGCCATCGCCGACAGGCCGAGGCCGATCACGAACAGCCGGTAGGTCGGGTACTCGACGCCCAGCAGCGCGGTGCGGCCGGTGAAGAGCGCCGGCTCGGGCGCCGACAGCGCGAAGTCGCCCCAGACGATGCGCGTCAGGTCCCACAGGACGAAGATCAGCCCGAAGGTCACCAGCACCTGGTTCATCGGGCCGGCGCGGCGCATCCGCCGGATCAGCCCCAGATAGAGCGCCGCTCCCAGCGCCGCGACCGCCAGCGGCGCGGCGATGAAGCCGGCCCAGAACCCGCCGACCGCCGCCGCCGACGCCGCCGCGTAGGCTCCCAGCGCATAGAACGCGCCGTGGGCGAGGTTCACGAAGTGCATCAGCCCGAAGATCACCGTCAGCCCGACGCTGAGCAGGAACAGGAGCATGGAGAGCTGCAATGCGTTGAGGGTCTGCAGCACCCAGAATTCGCCGCCGCCGGTCATGGCCGGTTCTCCCTGTGTCTGTGCGCGCAGCCGCATTGGCGCGGCCGCCTGGCGGTCTTGGCGGGCGCAGCCGCCGGAGCGGCCGCGCCCGGCGGGCTCACATCGCGCAGCCGTTGGCGGGGTCGCGTTGGTCCGGCAGGGCGGCCAGCACTTCCTGCGTCGCGCCGGCGTCGGTCACGACGGTCCGGTAGACGTAGATGGGCTGGACGATGTTGCCGGTGGCCGGATCGACCGAGGTCGCGCCGCGGGGGCCGTCGAAGCTGACGGCGCGCAGGGCCGCGGCCAGCGCTTCGCGCCCTTCTGCGCCCGACTTCACCGCCTCGACCAGCGCGCGGCCGGCGTCGTAGCCGTGCACCGCGTATTCGCTGGGCGTCCGGCCGGTCTTCGCCCTGAACGCCGTGACGAAGGCGCGGTTCGCGGGCGTGTCGATGGTGGGCACGTAGTGCAGCGCCGTGACGACGCCGTTCGCCGCAGCGCCCTGCGCGTTCACGTAGAGGGTGGAGGTCAGGAAGCCCGCGCCGTAGAGCGGCAGCGCCTCGGACAGCCCGAAGCTGTCATACTGCTTCACGAAGCTGACCGCCTCGCCGCCGGCGTAGAAGGCGTAGACCGCCTCGGCGCCGCTGGAGCGCGCGGCCGTCAGGTAGGGGCCGAAATCCTGCGTCTTCTGGAAGGGCGTGAAGTCCTGGCCGACGATCTCGCCGCCGGCGGCCTCGAAGGCGGTCGTGAAGCCGCCGATCATCTCGCGGCCGGCGGCGTAGTCGGGCGCGAGCGTGTAGACGCGTCGCACGCCCTGGTCGTAAAGCCACTGGCCCATCGGCCGGTTGACCTGCGCGTTGGAGAACGAGAGCCGCGTGATGTAGCGGCTGCAGCGCGCGCCGGTGGCCTCGTCGGCGCCGGCGTTGGCGACGATCAGCGGCGCTTTCGAGCCGTCGACCAGATCGCGCACCGCGCCCAGCACGCCGGAGGACACCACGCCGACGAGCACGTCCGCCCGGTCCTGCAGCAGCAGCTTGCGGGTCTTGGCGAGGCCCACGGGCGGCTTCGCCTCGGTGTCCTCGCGCACCAGGGTGAAGGTCGTCCCGGTGTCGTTGTAGGTGTCGAGCGCCAGCGTGAAGCCGTCGTCGATCTCCTGCCCCAGTGCGGCGTAGACGCCGCTGTAGGGCGCGAGCAGGCCCACGGTCACCTCCGCCGCGCTCGCGGCGAGACCCATCCCGGCGGCGACGCCGGCGATGGCGGCTGTTTTCAGAAAGGACATGGCTCCTCCTCCTTGTCGGTTGTTGCGCTTGTTTTTCTTGCGGCTACCCGAGGTCGCCGCCGCCGACCGGCAGCGTCGCGCCGGTCAGGTAACTCGCCTCGTCGGAGGCCAGGAACAGGATCACCGCCGCCTGCTCGTCGAGCGTGCCGTAGCGGCGCATCAGGCTGGAGCGGAGCGTCTGGTCGACGACCTGCCTCGTCCACGCCTTCTCCTGCTTCGTCTGCTTCGCGCTGTTGCGCGGGATCGCCCGCGGCGGCGCCTCCGTCCCGCCGGGCGCCGTCGCCACGACGCGCACGCCGCGGTCGGCGACTTCCCAGGCCAGCGAGGCGGTGATGGCGTTCACCCCGCCCTTGGCGGCGGAGTAGGGCACGCGGTTGATCCCGCGCGTGGCGATGGAGCTGACGTTCACAATCACGCCCGCGCCCCGCTCCAGCATCGCCGGCAGCGCGGCGCGGCAGCACCACAGCGTCGGCATCAGCGAACGGGTGATCTCGCGCTCGATCTCGGTCGGCGCGAACTCGGCGAAGGGCTTCATCCAGATCGCGCCGCCGACGTTGTTCACCAGCGCGTCGATGGGGCCGAGCGCCTCGCGCGCCCGCGCCATCGCCAGCGCGGCGCCGTCCCAGGTCTCGAGGTCCGCCTCCACGAAGACGGCCCCGCCGCCGATGGCGGCCGCGACCTCGGCTCCGAGTGCCGAGCGGTCGATGACGGCGACGCGGGCGCCCTCGGCCGCCGCGCGCTCGGCGACGCGCCGGCCGATGCCCTGCGCGGCGCCGGTCACGACCATCACGCGGCCCTCGAACCGGCCCATCAGGCGGCCGCCTCGACGACGCCCGCCGGGTTGAACTTCTCGAAGTGAAAGCTCGCGGGCTTCACAGCGTTGTCGCGGAACCATGCGCGCACCGCCTCCACCATCGGCGGCGGGCCGCAGAGATAGACGTCGGCGCCAGCGGCGTCCTGCGCCGTCAGGTGGTGCGTGGCGTAGCCCTTCAGCGGATGCGCGCTGGCCTCGTCGGCGACCACGGTCGTCGTGGCGAGGCTCGGGAGCCGCGCGGCCAGCGCCGCGACGCGGTCAATCTCGACGAGGTCGGCGTCCCGCGTCACCGTGTAGATCAGCCGGATCGGCTGGTCGCAGCCGGCGCCCGCCAGCGTCTCCAGCATCGACAGGATCGGCGACAGGCCGGTGCCGCCCGCCAGCATCAGGATCGGGCGCGCGACTGGGCGCAGGTAGAAGGCGCCGAACGCGCCGGTGAAGCGGATCGCGTCGCCGGGTTTCGCGCGGTCGGTCAGCCAGCCGCTCATCAGCCCGCCGGGGATGTTGCGGATCAGGAAGGCGCATTCGGTGGCGTCGGGGTGCGAGGCGAAGCTGTAGGCGCGGGTCTCGTCGGCGCCCGGCACGGCGATGTTGACGTACTGGCCGGGCAGGAACCCGATGGCCTCGGCCACCGTGACGCGCAGGCGGATCGAGGTCTCTGACAGCCGGTCGACGCCCGCCACCGTCGCCTCCCAGGTCTGGGCGCCGGTCTTGCAGGCGGCGGTGGTGGTCGGCACCGCGACCACGCAGTCGGAGGTCGGCGTCATCTGGCAGGTCAGCACGAAGCCCGCCGTCGCCTCCTCCTCGGTCATGGCGTCCTCGAGGTAGTCGCCGAGCTCGAAGGTCCCGTCCTCGGCGCGGCACTTGCAGGTGCCGCAGACGCCGTCGCGGCAGTCCATGGGGATGTTGATCCTGTTGCGGAACGCGGCGTCGGTGACCTTCTCGTCCGCGCCGCAGTCGATGAAGCGCGTGACCCCGTCCTCGAAGGTGAGCGCGATGCGGAAAGTCATGGCCGTCTCCCTGGGTCTGGGGGACCGCGTCTGCGCGCGGCCCCTCCTTGCGTCGCCGGACGCGGCCCGCGGCGCGGGCCGCGCGGGGGGGTCAGATGTGGTAGACGTCGATCACGTGGTGGATGCAGTCGTTCTTGAGCACGACCTTCTTGACGGCGATCAGCGGACGGCCGGTGGACGTGTCGAGCGTGTAGAACGACGTCCCGAAATAGCTGTCCGTCGTCTTGTAGCGGTAGCTGAGCGTGAACCAGTTGAAGCGCAGCGTCGTCACCGCCCCCTCCTGCGAGAGGATCTCGACGTTGGAGATGTTGTGCCCGGTCCGCGGCTCGGGGAGCGACGTGGCCGAGCTGCGATCGGTCTTGATGCGGAAGACGCGGTCCTCGAGGCCACGGCGGTCGCCGTACCAGATCAGCGACATCTCGTTCTGGGGGTCGTCGGTGAGGACGTCGAAATCGTCCCATGCCGGCATCCAGAAGGTGGCGTCCTCGCGGTAGAACGCGAGCCACGCGTCCCAGTCGCGATCGTCCAGCGCCCGCGCCTCGGCGTAGAGGAACGCCTCGATCTCGGGCAGGGAGAGGGCCGCCGCGGTCCGGTCCAGCGTGGCGGCGTCGGTCATGGCTGCGCTCATCGGCGTCACTCCGCGGCCAGAGGGGCGGGGCCGACGGCGACGGCGCGCTCGGCCTCGACAGCCCGTCGCATGCGCTCGGCCCAGTGCTGGTGCTGCATCACGAAGAGGCCCTCGTCCTCGGTCCGCGCCCCGCTCAGCAGCGGCTCAAGGCCGATGCTCCTCGCCTCGTCGTCGGGGCCCTTGATCCACTGGGTCGCGCCGCGGCAGAGGTCGTTCCACGGCACTGCGCCGGCCTGATAGGTGAGCTGGCAGGCGCGGAACTCCTCCAGATCGTCCGGCGTCGCCATGCCGGAGGCGTTGAAGAAGTCCTCGTACTGCCGGATGCGGCGGGTGCGGGCCTTCTGCGGCTCGCCCTTGGGCGCGATGCAGTAGATCGAGACCTCAGTGCGGTCGACGGAGACCGGCCGGAACACGCGCAGCTGGCTGCTGAACTGGTCCATCAGAAAGAGGTTGGGATAGAGGCACAGGTTGCGCAGGTAGCCGATCATCCAGTCGGCCTTGGCCGCGCCGTACTTGGCGACAAGCTCGTCGCGGTGCGCGTGAAGCGGGCGGTTGGTCGGATCGGCCCAGGTGGTCCAGAGCAGCAGGTGGCCGTTCTCGAAGCTGTAGAAGCCGCCCTTCTGCTTGGCCCATTTCGAGGCGTCGACGGCCTTGACCTTGTCGTTGCCGCTGCCGGTGCGGTTCTGCACCGTGGCGACGTAGTTCCAGTGGACGGCGGAGACGTGGTAGCCGTCTGCGCCGTTCTCGGCCTGCAGCTTCCAGTTGCCGGCGTAGGTGTAGGTCGAGTTCCCGCGCAGCACCTCCAGCCCCTCGTCGGACTGGTCGGCGACCATGTCGATCATGGTCTTTGCGCCGCCGAGATAGTCCTCCAGCGGCTGCACGTCGGGGCTTACGCTGCCGAACAGGAAGCCGCGGTAGCTGGCGAAGGCGCCGAGGCGCTTGAGGTCGTGGCTGCCCTCGCAGTTGAACTGCTCGGGATAGCCCGCGCCCTCGGGGTCCTTGACCTTCAGAAGGCGGCCGTCGTTGGCGAAGGTCCAGCCGTGGAACGGGCAGGTGAAGGTCGCCTTGTTCGCCCGCTTGAAGCGGCACAGCATCGCGCCGCGATGGGTGCACGAGTTGATGAAGGCGTGCAGCGCGCCCTTCCTGTCACGGGTGATCACCACCGGCTGCCGGCCGGCGTAGGTGGTGAAATAGTCGTTGTTGTTCGGGATCTGGCTCTCGTGGGCGAGATACAGCCAGTTGCCCTCGAAGATGTGCTTCATCTCGAGCTCGAAGAGCTCGGCGTCGGTGAACATGTCGCGCCGGGCGCGGTACACGCCCGCGTCGGGCTTCTCCTCGACGATGCCGTCGAGACGGCGGCTGAGCTCATCGAGCATGGCGTGGTCGAACATCGGGCAAGCCTCCTCCATTCGCGCTGGCGGGGCCGCGCGTGACGCTTGGGGGATGGGTGAGCCGGGCGCGGGGCGCCCGGCGGTCAGACTGGGATCAGGTCAGGCGGCGACGCGCGCGCGCTCCACTTCGCCGTCCGGCTGGCCCTCGCGGGCCTCGACCAGCGTGAAGCCGAACTCGATCTCGGCGAACGGGCGCGCGAGGCCGCGCGCCTGCATCGCCTCGACGTCCGACACGCGCCTGACATCGGGTACGAGGCCGTCGCGGGTCGCGAAGGCGAAATCGTCGTCGATCAGCGGATCGTCCTGGATGTTGATCTGCGTCGTCAGCTTGCGGAAACCGGGCGCCGACACGAAGAAATGCACATGCGCAGGGCGCGAGCCGTGGCGGCCCAGCTTGTCGAGCAGCTCCTGCGTGCAGGACCCCGGCGGGCAGGAATAGCCCGAGGGCATGGTGGACTGGAACGCATAGCGGCCGTCCTCGCCCGTGACGATCGCGCCGCGGTTGTTGAACGGCGTCTGGCTGGTGTCGAAGACCGAGTAGCCGCCCTTCGAATTGGCGTGCCACACCTCGACCTTGGCGCCGGCGACAGGCTTGCCGTTGGCGTCGCGCACCACGCCCGACATGAACAGCGGCTCCGCGTCGGGGTCGGCGTCCACGTCCAGCCGCCCGGAACCCTGATGCTCCGGCGCGCCGATCACGTAGAGCGGCCCCTCGATGGTGCGCGGCGTGCCGTTGGCGTTGAGCCCCGCCTTCAGGTCGCGCTCGTCCTCCAGCAGGTCGAGGAAGTGCTCGAAGCCCAGACCCGGCGCCAGCAGGCCGGCCTCGCCCGACTTGCCGAGGCGGGTGAGATAGTCGCAGGCGGTCCAGAACTCGTCGGGCGTCACCTCGAATTCGTTCATGGTGTGCATCAGGTCGCGGATCACGCGGTCCACGATGCTCTTGACGCGCGGGTTCGGCTCGCGGCCGGGGGTGGTCCGGGTGACGCGCTCGACCAGGGCGTCGACGGCTTTGCTTTCCATGGCTTCTCTCTCCCGTGGTTTCTTCAGGCGATTGGATGCTTCACACGTCGCCATCTCGGATCGACGACGGATGACGGCAGAGCGGCGCGACGCTGATCTCCATGAACGGAAACAGCGGCAGGCCGGTCAGGATGTCGTGCAGTTCGGCGTTGTCCGCGACGTCGAAGATCGAGACGTTCGCGTAGGCGCCGGCGACGCGCCACAGATGGCGCCACTTGCCGGATCGCTGGTGGCCCTCGGCGACGGCCTTCTCGCGCGCCTTAAGCTCGGCGGCGTCCCCGGCGGGCATGTCGTGGGGCAGGGCCACGGTCATCGTGACGTGAAACAGCATGGTTCAGGCTCCGATCGCTGCGACGGCGTGGTGGCTGCGCGGCCGGTCGCGGCGCAGGAAATCGAGGCGGTCGGGGTCGACCGAAACGCCGAGGCCGGGCCCCTCCGGCACGACGAGCGCGAACTCCTCGTAGCGCAGCGGCTCGGCCAGCAGCTCCTCGGTGAACAGAAGCGGGCCGAACAGTTCCGTGCCCCAGGCGAGCGACGGCAGCGTCGCACAGAGCTGCGCGGCGGCCGCCGTGCCGAGGCCGGTCTCGATCATCGTGCCGCCGTAGAGGCCGATCCCCGCCGCCTCCGCGATGGCCGCGACCTTCGCCGCCGGGCCGACGCCGCCCGACTGGGCGAGCTTCAGCGAGAAGACGTCGGCGCCCTCGGCGGCGGCGACGCGGAAGGCGTCCTCCGGCCCGCGCAGGATCTCGTCGGCCATCACGGCGATGGGAAAGGTCTGCGTCAGGCGGGCCAGCGCCGACAGGTGGCGGCGGTGAACCGGCTGCTCGACGAGGTCGCAGCCGGCGTCGGCCAGCATCGGCAGCCCGCGCTTCGCCTCGGCGACGGACCACGCCTGGTTCACGTCGACGCGCACGCTCGCGCGGGCGCCGACGGCGCGCTTGATCGCGGCGACATGCGCCACGTCGTCGGCCAGCGGGCGCTTGCCGATCTTGAGCTTGAAGATGTCGTGGCGGCGGCGGTCGAGCATCTCCACCGCCTCCGCCGCATCGGTGTCGGAGACGCCGCTGGCGAGCGTCCATGCGCAGGGCAGCCGATCGCGCACGCGCCCGCCCAGCAGCGCAGCCACGCTGACGCCGAGGCGACGGGCGAGCAGGTCCTGCAGCGCGGTCTCGACGGCGCACTTGGCGGTGACGTTCCCTTGAACGGCGGCGGCGAGCCGGCCCATGGCGGCCCCAATGCGGTCGGCCTCCATACCTGCGAGGACTGGCGCGATGTAGGCGTCGACCGCCAGCTTCATGCCCTCGACGGACTCCTCGCCGTAGCTGAGGCCGCCGATGGTCGCGCCCTCGCCCCAGCCGGTCGCGCCGTCGGCGTCGGTGACGCGCACGATCAGGACGGTCTGCGTCTTCATCGTCGCCATCGACAGCACATGCTGGCGCACCGTCGGCAGGTCCACGATGAAGGTCTCGATGCGATCGATCCTGGCCACGGCTTCGGTCTCCGTCCTGCGTTCTTGCAAGACCGAACTTGCGCCGGAAGGTTGGTTCCAGTCCAAGACCGATTGGGTCGATTTTTCATACCTGAGAGGTTTGATGCGCTGCGGCGCAGCATGAAGCCCTGGCCTCGAAACGCACTGGCGCAAGGCGC
>CAYGUQ010000093.1:0-10916 GCA_964352995.1 uncultured Rhodobacterales bacterium | reverse complement strand
AGTCCGTCCGGGGAAAGGGGAAATCCGGCCCAGCCGTGATTTGCACAACGGAGTCACTTTGGTCAGTCCGACGTCATGGTGCTGCCGCTCTCGGACCTTGCGACCGGACGCTGTTCGACGCTGTCGCTCTGGGGCGAGGGGCCGCGTCGCGATTTCTGATCCTTCGCGCAGGCGAAGGTTGGCGTCATGCAGATGGCAGGTCTCTATCTGCGCGATCTTCTTGATGTAAAGTGGCCAGCAGGGCCGGTGGCCGCAGACGAACCGGCTCGGCTCTCAGATCGCGAGCGGCAGGTTCTGGCTGCGCTCGCAGGCGGCGCGCAGATAAGTGCGGTTGCGCACCTACTGGCCATCTCCGAGCGATCGGCGCACGAGTACGTCGCTCGTGCCCGGGCAAAGCTCGGCGCAAGATCCCGAACCGAGGCGATTGTGCGCGCGCTCTTGACTGGGAAGATCTGATCCGAGACGTCCGGCGCCAATCCTGAGCGGAGGGGCATTGTGCTTCCTGGCTCTCGTCCTCTACCGCGTCATGCGCATGCGCCTGAAGGCCAGGGGCTGCAGCGCCAGCCCTCGCACCGCCCTCGACATCCTCGCCCGCATCCAGAAGCACACCGCTCATGCCGGAAGCCGCGCCTTGCACGGCATCAGCCGAACCAACCCCCAGCAGCTCGAGCTCTTTGATGCGATGAACCTGCCAAGACCCGCCTGAACCGCCCTGTTGTAACATTTCCGGCTATTCAGCCGAAACAATATCAAACGTTTACGCGTTTTGCTGTCGAACCTTGGGGGACAAGTACCTTGCGGACGTGTTTCTCCGTCCCTTCCAGACATCGGATGTAGATGTCGACTCGGCAGATCAGCGTCCCCGTGACGTCATCGCGGGTCTGGGCGCGCCGGGCATCCATGAGGATCCCGCTCGGGATGCCTTCATCGAAACCGAACGGCCGCGACGTGTAGATCGTGCGATGCAAACTGATGGCGCCGTGTGTCCTTTTGGGGCCCGGCAGCCTGCGACCCGGACGTTGGACGTGGCCGCATGCCGTGCACCAAGAGGGAGGATCAGTCACGGGAGACCGCCACCATGCGAAGGTGGGCGTGAACGAACGGTACGATTTTCTTGAGGGCAGGCAGAAAACCCAATGCAAGCTATCGCAACCAACTTGGCGCGACATGGCGACCCGCCTGCCGTTGCGTTGCAGTAAAGCAGTCGCTCGACAGCGGCAGGCTCAGCGCAGGGCGGCGACACCCTAGCCACCCGGTTTCGCCTTCGGCGCCACCGGGTCGCGCCGCACACCCCACGGCTTGGACAAATGCTAGGAGACGGCCGGTCGCGAGTCGGACAGCATGACGGGAAATTGTTGCGAAGAACGGCATGAAATGTCAAGAAGACAGTCGGATTTGACGTTGGGACATGCAGCCGGAGTCGATCTCGTCACACAGAAAATTCTGATTATCAGAATACCGGCGTCAAATAGCGGCTTCAGGCCGCAAAAAAGGGGGGGATGAGGCATTGAAAATCAAGAACTCTTTGCGTCTCGCAATTGCGGCCGTCTTGCTTTTTCCGCTAACGTATTCTGCGGCGCAAGCGCAGGAACGGCCCAACATTCTGGTCATCTGGGGCGATGACATCGGAACCACGAACATCAGCTACAACAACCGCGGCCTGATGGGCTACCGCACGCCGAACATCGACCGCATTGCGGAAGAGGGCGTGTCCTTCACCGACTACTATGGGCAGCAGAGCTGCACCGCCGGCCGGGCCGCCTTTGTCGGGGGCAACAACCCGCTGCGTACGGGCATGACCAAGGTGGGCGTCCCCGGCGCGTCGGAGGGCTGGCAGGACTCGGACGCGACCATCGCGACAGTGATGAAGTCGCTCGGCTACGCGACGGGACAGTTCGGCAAGAACCATCTGGGCGACCAGGACGAACACCTGCCGACCGCCCATGGCTTCGACGAGTTCTTCGGCAACCTCTATCACCTAAACGCCGAGGAAGAGCCCGAGAACCTGGACTACCCCGCCGACCTTGTCCTGCATGACGGGCGCACCTTCCTGGAGACTTTCGGGCCGCGGGGCGTCATCCACTCGCTGGCCAGGGAAGACGGCGCCCAGGAGATCGAGGATACCGGTGCGCTCACGAAAAAGCGGATGGAGACCATCGACGACGAGACGGTGGCGGCCGCGATCGGCTTCATGGAGAAAGCCCATGCCGAAGGCGCTCCCTTCTTCGTCTGGTGGAACGGCACGCGGATGCATTTCCGCACCCATGTCCGCGAGGAGCACCGCCACAAGGGCAACGACGAATACACCGACGGGATGATCGAGCATGACGGTCACGTCGGCCAGTTGCTCGACAAGCTCGACGAGTTGGGCATCGCCGACAACACGATCGTGCTGTATTCCACCGACAACGGGCCGCATTTCAACACCTGGCCCGATGCCGGCAACACCCCCTACCGCAGCGAGAAGAACTCCAATTGGGAGGGGGCATATCGCGTGCCGGCCTTCATCCGCTGGCCGGGCCAATTCCCGGCGGACAAGACGCTGAACGGGTTGATTTCACATCAGGACTGGTTGCCGACCTTCGCCGCCATCGCCGGAAACCCCGATATCGGCGCGCAATTGCGCGACGGGGTGGAATTGAACGGCAAGCGATACCGCAACTACATCGACGGCTACGACATGACCGCCTATCTCGAAGGTGAGACCGACGCCTCGCCGCGAGAAGCCTTCGTCTATGTCAACGACGATGGGGATATCGTGTCGGTGCGCTGGAACGACTGGAAAGTGGTCTACAAGGAAAACCGTGGGCAGGGTTTCGGCGTCTGGCGCGAGCCATTCACCGACCTGCGCGTGCCGCTGGTCTTCAACCTTCGCCGCGATCCCTTCGAGCGCGCCCAGCACAACGCAACCGTCTACGAGGACTGGGCCTTGGAGCGACCCTACATCATCTTCGGCGCCCAGAGCATCGCCGTGCGCTTCCTGCAGACCATGCAAGCTTTTCCCCCAAGCCAGACGCCGGGATCGTTCAACCTCGATTCCGCGCTCAAACTGCTTCAGGGCGCGGCGAGCATGGAGAACTGAACGAGGTCAGGACCGTGCGGAGAGGGCGTTCGAAGACCTCTCCGCTCGCATGCCAGTTGGAAAAGGCAGGGAATGATGGGTATTCAGAGAGGGGGCCGATTGCTGGGATCAACCCTGATCGTCGCCGCAGCGCTGGCGACCAACCCGGTCGGCGCGCAGGAGATCGCCGACACGGTCTATACCGGGGGGCCGATCCTGACGATCAACGATGCGCAGCCCTCGGCCGAGGCCGTCGCCGTCAAGGACGGCAGGATCCTTGCGGTCGGCGCGCTCGCCGACATGCTGCAGCACCGGGGCGAGGGCACGAAGGTCTTCGACCTTTCCGGGCGGACAATGCTGCCCGGCTTCGTGGACAGCCATGGCCACGTGGTCATGGGCGGATTGCAGGCGCTTTCGGCGAACCTGCTGTCGCCGCCGGACGGAAAGGTCAGGGACATCGCGAGCCTGCAGGCCGTCCTTAAGCAATGGATCGAGGACAACGCCGAGATCGTGCAGAGGGTGAACATGATCGTGGGCTTCGGCTACGACAACGCCCAGCTCGCGGAACTGCGCCATCCGACGCGCCAGGACCTCGACGCGGTTTCGGCGGACGTGCCGATCATCATCATCCATCAGTCCGGACATCTCGGCGTCGCGAATTCGAAGGCGCTCGACATGGCCGGGATCGAAGCGTCGACGGAAGACCCGGCGGGCGGCGTCTTTCGCCGCGATGCGAACGGAGACCCGACCGGCATTCTGGAAGAATACGCCTTCTTCTCGGTGCTCTTGCCGATGCTGTCGCAGCTCGGGCCCGAGGGGTTGAAGGCCTTCGCGCGCGCCGGAACCGAGCTCTGGGCCAGCTTCGGCTACACGACCGCCGAGGACGGCCGGTCCTCTCCCGAGATCGTCGCGGCGCTTCAGGCGGTGGCGGCCGAGGAGGGCTTGCCGGTCGATGTGATCGCCTATCCGGATGTGCTGGAGTCCCGCGAGTTCATCGAGGCGAACGTCTCGAAGGAGTATGCTGATCGCGTGCGCGTCGGCGGCTGCAAGCTCACCATCGACGGCTCGCCCCAAGGCTTCACGGCGCTACGGGACCGGCCATACTACGATCCGGTCGGAGATTATCCGCCGGGTTACGCCGGCTATGCCTCGGTGACCATGGAGCAGGTCCAGGACGCCGTCGACTGGTGCTACGAGAGGGGCATCCAGATCAACACCCACGCCAACGGCGAAGGCGCGTCGGACATGCTGATCGCGGCGATCGGGGCCGCGCAGGCCAGGTTCGGCGCGCCGGACATCCGCCCGGTGCTCGTTCACGGCCAGTTCCAGCGCGAGGATCAGATCGACAGCTACAAGAGACTCGGCGTATTTCCCTCGATCTTCCCGATGCACACCTTCTATTGGGGCGACTGGCACCGCGATCACACGGTGGGTCCGGTCAACGCGGAGAACATCTCGCCGACCGGTTGGGTCCGGCAGCGCGACATGATGTTCGGCACCCATCACGACGCGCCGGTCGCCTTTCCCAACAGCATGCGCGTGCTGGCGTCCACGGTGACGCGCCGCACCCGGTCGGGCGACATCCTCGGCCCGCACCAGCGTGTGGACGTGATGACGGCGCTCAAGGCGATGACCATCTGGCCGGCGTGGCAGCACTTCGAGGAAGACCGGAAAGGCAGCATCGAGGTCGGCAAGCTCGCCGACTTCGTGATCCTGTCCGACGATCCGACGGCGGTGGATCCTGAAACTCTGATCGATCTCGACGTGTTGGCGGCGATCAAGGAAGACAGGGTGATCTTCGAGGCCATGGAAGGGGAGCGCGAGGGACGCTTGGACTGGCGGATGTTCGCGGCCAATCCCGACATGGCGCACGAACTCCTGCACGCCATGTACGACGGCATGGGCGGTCAGGCCCATGGCCACGGATCAGACAGGAAAAACTGATCGGTTGCTGGGCGGGGCGGCACGTGATCGAGTGATGCGGCTTATGTTCATGAACAGGCGCCTGTGAGTGCTCCGTCCATCTTCGTGGCGTCAACGACGTATTCCGCTGATCGGCGCCGGAACCCCTCGCCGGTTTATCGACCTGCGCGCAAACCGGCTCGCGCGACTGGTGTTCGACGCCGTAGTGGATGGGCTCTCGGCATGGCTCGAAGGTCGACGCGGGCGGGCGCTGGCGCGCACAGGCAGGGGCGACTGGCTGGCGCCTTCCGGCGCAGCAAGCCACGGTGGGGAAGATGAGCATGGTACGGCTCGCGAGACTGCCACGGGTCGTCCTCTCCGCGCCGCTGGCGCGCTTCTTTCTTGGTGGCGCGGCGATCTTCGCGGCTTACGCCGCATTCGACGATGCGCCGGCGCCCGCGCGCGACGTGATCGCGCTGTCAACCGACGGCGCGCGGCGGCTCGCCGGTCAGTTCGAGGCGACGTGGCGGCGGCGGCCCACGCCTGACGAATTCGCAGCTCTGATGCGGGACTGGGTGCAGGAGGAGGCGCTCGTGCGGGAGGCGCGCGCGCTCGGCCTCGACCGCGACGACGCCGTCGTGCGCCAGAGGCTGCGCCAGAAGATGACCTTCTTCGCCGAATCCGGGGCGGATGCGGCGGAGCCAGACGACGCGGCGCTGCGCGAGCACTACGAGACCGAGGCGGCGCGCTTCACCGATGCGCCTCGCCTCGCCTTCGTGCAGGTGTTTCTCGGTCCGGACCCGTCGCCGGAGGCGGTGGCGGCGGTGCGCGCGGCGCTGGCGGCGGGGGCTGATCCGGCGACGCTCGGCGCGCCGACGCTGCTGCCTCAGGCGACGCGACTTGCGCCGGCGAGCGTGATAGAGAGCGCCTTCGGTCGCGGCTTCTTCGACCGGCTCGCCGCGCTGGAGCCCGGCGCATGGGAGGGGCCGGTCGCGTCGGCGCTCGGCGCGCATCTCGCGCGCGTCACCGCCGCAGAACCTGCGCGGCTGCCGCCCTTCGAGGCGGTTCGCGAGCGCGTCGAGCGCGACTGGCGCGCGACCCGAGCCGAGACGCTGCGCGCGGCCTTCACCGAGGCCCTGCTCTCGCGGTATCGCGTCGAACTGCCGGACCCGACGCTGGCGCTCGGCGAATGAGGGCGATTGTCGCGGCGCTGTGGGTCGCGATGAGCGCGCTTGCGAGCGGGCAGGCGCAGGGCCATGCATTGGAGCCGGGTTATCTTGAACTGTCTGCGCTCGGAGGCGAGCGCTGGCGGGCGACCTGGCGCGCCCCCGACGTCGCCGGCCGGCCGATGCTGATCGCGGCGGTCCTGCCCGAGAGCTGCGCGCCGCGCGAGCCTCCGACGCTGCGCTTCGACGGGCGCGCCTGGGCGGCGTCATGGATCGCCGAATGCCCGGGCGGGCTGGAGGGCGGGCGCGTGGCCATCGAGGGGCTGGAGGCCACCCGCACCGACGCGCTGGTGCGCTACGAGCTCGCGCCGGGCCGGTCGCAGGCGATGCGGCTGACGCCCGGCGCGCCCGCCTTCGTCGTGCCGACGGCGCCGGGCCCGGCGGACATCCTGCTGAGCTATGGCGCGCTCGGCGTCGACCATATCCTCCAGGGAATAGACCACCTTCTATTCGTGTTCGCGCTGCTGCTGCTGATCCCGGATGCGCGGCGCCTCGTCGGCGCGGTGACCGCCTTCACCGTCGCGCACAGCCTGTCGCTGGCGGCAGCCGCGCTGGGCTGGATCGTGGTCCCGGCCCCGCCGGTCGAGGCGGCGGTGGCGCTGTCCATCGCCTTTCTCGCCGCGGAACTGGCGCAGCCGCCCGAGAGACGCGACAGGATCGCGGCGCGCTGGCCGTGGGTGGTGGCCTTCTGCTTCGGATTGCTGCACGGGCTGGGCTTCGCGCGGGCGCTGCTGGAGGTCGGGCTGCCGGAGGGCGACGTGCCGCTCGCGCTGTTCGCCTTCAACGTCGGCGTCGAGATCGGTCAGCTCTGCTTCATCGCCGCCGTGATCGCGAGCGGCGCACTGCTGCGGCGGCTCTACCCGCGCTTGATGTCTGCAGCGGCGCGGCCCGGCGGCCCGGCGCTCGGCGTGACGAGCCACGCCATGGGCGCGCTCGCGATGTTCTGGGTGATCCAGCGCGTCGCGGCCTTTTGAGTCACGCGCCGAGCGCCGCGGTCATGATCCCGACCGCCGCCACCCACGAGCCCGCCACCGCCGCCGCCACCGGCCCGACCTTGCGCACGGCGAGGTCTACCAGGCCCCAGACCAGAAGCGGCGCGAGCGCGACGCCGAGCGCCCCGCCAGCAAGCCCTAGCGCGGCGTCGCGCAGCCCCGCCCCAGCGGTAAGCGTCAGGCCCGCCGCGAGCCCTGCCGCACCGGCGAGCGCCACCGCCAGCCAACGCGGCGCGGCGAACCACGCCATGGCGCCGGCGCCAAGCAGACAGGCGAGCAGCGCCGCGGTCCGCGTCGACAGCCCGGACGTCGCGCCTAGCATCGCCGCGACCGCCGCCGCGGCGCCGCCGAGAGCAAGCGCGGCGTAGGCCGGCCGAACCGTGTCGAGCGGCTGGCGCGCGAGGAAGGCCGCCGAGCCCGCAAGCACAAGTCCCTGCGCAGGATCGGCGAGAGGGTGAAGGAGGTTGGCGTAGAAGGGACCCATGTCGCCGAAGGCGTCATGCGCCATCGCCGCGCCCGGCGCGAGTGCGAGCGCGAGCGTCGCGGCGAGGACGCGCCTCACGCCAGCGCGCCCGCCGTGAACCACACTCCCGCCAGCGCGATGACGCCGCCGGCGCCGCGGACAGCGAGCCTGCCGGCCCGCCAGCCCGCCAGAAGCCCGAATGCGACGCCAGCCAGATGCAGCAGCCCCGTCGCCAGCACGAAGCCGACCGCGTAGGCGACCGGGTTCGTCGCGTCCGGCATTTCGACGCCGTGCGCGTAGCCATGGAACAGCGCGAAGAAGGCGACGATGGCGGCGGCGACCCAGAGCGGGGGGCGCAACGCGAGGGCGACCATCAGGCCGATCGCCAGCGCGGAGACGGCGATGCCGAGCTCCACCGCCGGAAAAGAGACCGCCCCGACGGCAAGCCCGCCGCCGACCGCCATGACCAGCGGAAACGCGACCGGCAGCGCCCAGATCGCCGGCGCGCCGAGAAAGGCGCCCCAGAGGCCGACCGCGACCATCGCCGCGACATGGTCCCAGCCGAAGATCGGATGGAGGAAGCCGGTGACGAAGCCGCCGCCCGCGGCTTCGTCCTCATGGGCCGCGGCGGCGGTTGCGGCGAGGACGGCGACGGCGGCGTGAACGAAAATCCTGCGAAACGTCGAACTCATGGCGACAGCTCCGGTTCGGACGCTTGCGGCGTCGACGCGCGGCGCGCGCGATGGACGTAGAGCGACGCCGCCATCAACTCGGCTTCGAGCCCGGCGACGCCCTCGTGCCGGGCGACGCCGAGGAGCGCGGTCTCGATGGCGTCGGCCTGCGAGAAATCGCCGATGTCGCCGAGCGTCGCGGCGACCGTTCCAGCCACCTCGGGCCGCCGTTCGGGCAGCGCGCGCAGCGCGGCGAGGATCGTCGGCCTGAGCGCCGGGTCGCCGTCGCGCGCCTGGACGCCGAGGGCGATCACGACGGCCCGCAGGGCCTCGGCGTCGCGATCGGACGGCGAGAGCCACGCGCGCACGAGGCGATCCACCCCAGCCGCGCCGTCGATCTCCACCAGCGCCGTCGCCAGCGCGCCGAGCAGACGCCCGCCGCCGGTCCGCGCCGCGCTGTCGAGGTTGCGGCGGACCAGCGCGTGATCCTCCGGCCGCGCGCTCAGCCCGAGCATCAGGACGTGGAACGGCGCCCAGGGGATCATGCCGAGGTCCGCCAGAGCGCGCCGCGCCGTCTCGCCGTCGAGCGGTTGCGCCATGGTCCGGATCAGGCCGTATCGGGCGCGGCTGAGCTCGTCCACGGCGAGGCGTCGAAGGTTTGCGTCCTCATGGCGCAGCAGGGTCTCGAAGTAGGCGAAGCGCGCGGCGGGGTCGTCGCGCCAGCTTGGCCCCTCGCCCAGAATCGCGGCGGCGGCGGCCCGCCAGGCGGCGTCGCCATAACCGCCATGGGCCCACGCGCCGCTCCGGTCGCGCAGCATCAGCACGCCGTCCTCGGGCCGCAGCGACAGCCGCCGCCGCGTCGCGCTGTCGAGCAGGAGCGGAATCGGCGGCCCTGCCGCGTCGCCCTTCAGCGCGGCGACGGGCGCATAGCGGAACGGGCGCGCGGGGTCCTCACGGGCGATGACGATCGCCTCGGCGCGCAGAAGTCGCTCGGCGAGCGTGGCCTCGGGCAGATCGATGCAGACCGGGCACGCAAGGGCCGCAGTGGCGCCCGCAAGCAGCGCCAGCGCCGCTGCGAGAAGCCTCGCGCGCACCCTCAGACCTTCCACGCGCTGGTCAGCATCGCATAGTCCGGCTCGAAGCGGTTCTCGGCGCGCACGTCGCGGATCCACTTGCCGAGGACGGACAGGCGTCTCTCGGCGCAGGCCGGCGTCCAGAGAAATCCCGCGCCGATGCCGGCGGATTCCGACTTTAAGTCGCCCAGCGTCGCACCGGCCCCGCCGTCGACCATGACCTGCCCGCGCCAGTAGCCGCGCAGGACGAGGGCGAATGTCGGCGCGAGGCGCTGCGTCGCGGTGAAGTCCATATGGAACTCGGCGCCGGCGCGGTGGTCGGCGTCGGGGTTCTCGGTGTCGAGCATGATCCCCGGCGCGACCGAGACTTCGCGCCCGACCTCGGGGTCGAACCATGTCACGGGCGCGGCGGTGTCGAAGCGCCGGTAGTCGCGTCCCAGGTTTGTGGCGCGGCCGACGTCATGGCCGGCGATCGACGCAATGATCGCGTGCGAGACCTCGCAGGACTGCGCGCCCGTGTTCCAGTTGAGCTGGATCGGCACGAAGGCGATGTCGCTCAGGTCGAAGCGGTCGCCGCTGCGGTCGATGCGCCCGCCGCCCGGGCCGACCAGGCTTGCGGAGCCATCGGCGCGGCCGAAGGGAACCGGCGCGGCGACGGCGTGGCGCCCGCCGAGCACAGGCGCCTCGGAGGCGTAGGAGGCGGCGGCGAGGTCGAGGTCAAGCCCGGCCCGCACCTGCCCGCCCAGCGCCGCGCGCCAGACATCGCCGCTCTGACACCACAGGGAGCAGGCTACCGTCAGGCCCGGCTCTGGCGGCGCGGCGAGCAGCATGTCGCCGCCCGCATCGGGAAGACAGCGGCTCGCTGCGCCCTCGGCGGCGAAGGAAGGGCCGGCGACGAACAGGGCGAAAAAGGCCCCGGTCCAGCGCCGCGCATGCGACGTCATCGCGGCGCGTACCAGATCGGCGACGTATAGGCGCGCTCCTGCGTCGTCATCGGGACTTCGTCTGACATGGCGACGCCAAAGCGGACGGCTTCGTAGGCGGTCCAGCGCGGGGTGGGTATCTCGATCACCCGGGCGTAGTAGAAGGCCGCCTGCGCGGGGTCGAAGTCGGGGTCGGTCCACACCGCGATCAGTTCGGGCGCGCCGATGGCGTTCGTGAAGCCCGCGGCGGCTACGTCGACAGTGCTCCCCACCGACGCCAGCTTTCCGTCCGGGCCGGGCGCGCGGTCGCCGGCCCAGACCACATCGTGGACCTGCTCCTGCGTCGCGCCGTCGGCGTCGAGCCAGCCCTTGACGATCTGGATGCGGTCCAGATTGCCGGAGTAGGGGTCCTTGAGCGCGGCCACGAGAAAGGTCGGCGCGCCTGCGCCCTCGGGGCGGGCGGGCAGGTCGCCGCCCATCGGCACGCCTTTGGCGTAGCCCGTCTCGGCGGGCAGGCGGGAGCGGGCGTCCTCGGCCGTGTAGTCCCAGCCCCCGAAGAAGCGCACGGTGATGCGCGGGCCGGTGGTGGCGTAGACCTCCTTGCG
>CAYGUQ010000092.1:5996-10926 GCA_964352995.1 uncultured Rhodobacterales bacterium | reverse complement strand
GGCCCGGGGGGGTGCCGCGGGGCCGGATGACATGCCGCGCCGGCGCGGCGCCGCGTCGGCGGCGTCGTCCGCGTCGCGCCCGGAGAGCGCGGCGTCGAACCGCTCGGCGAGCGCAAGCGCTCCCATCATCGCCGCCGCGCGGTCCGGCGCCGCCGCGACGAGAGCGGAGACGAGGGCGTCGAGCGGCGGCGCCGGTGCCTCGCCCGTCAGCGCGTCCGTCGAGCCGTCATAGACGCCGTCCTGCGCCAGCGCCTCCAGCCCGAGCTCGAGCGCGCGGCGCAACCCCCTCGGGAGCGCCTTGCGCGCGCGCAGCCGCACGCCGCCCTCCGGCCCCAGCGCCATCGTCGCGTCCCACGCGATCCGGCGGGCCATCGCGTCCAGCAGCAGCGCGCCGTCGTCGTCCTGGGCCGCCTCCGCGCCGGTCAGGCCGAGCGCGGCGAGCCGCGTCGCCGGGTCCAGCCACGTTTCGGGCGTGGCGGACGGCGCATCCTGCCGAAGCCGGCGGGGCGTCACGGTCTGCCGCCAGAGCATCGAGGCGACCGACGGCACGCGCCGCAGCCGCGCCGCGGCGAACCGAGCGCCCTCCACCTTCGCCGCGACGGAGCCGTCGGCGCAGCGCAGCGTGAAGTCGACCGCCGCCCCGCGGGCGCCGCGGCGCGTCAACCGCGCCTCCGCCCGCGCGACCGGCGCGCCGGGCCTGAACAGCGTCAGGCGACCCAGCCTGACCGGGAGAAGGCTCACGCCCTCCTGCGCATCCTCGGCCGAGCCCAGAAGGGGCGCTGCCACGTGGAAAGCCGCGTCAAGGTCGGTGGGGTCGAGGCTCCAGCCGTCGAGGTCGGCGATGCGCGACGGCGCCAGCGCCGCCTCCGCGACGTCGCCGCGCGCGGCCGGCGCGGCGGCGCGCCTGAAGGCCGGCCCGTACTCCAGGCCGAACCCGGCCAGCATCTCGTAGAGCGCCGCATCCGGCGCGACAGCGACCTCCGCCGCGCCAGCGGGCGCGTTCGCCTCCTGCGGCGGCGCCGACCGTGCGGGCCGCGCGGTTCCCGCGGCGTGGAGCGTCCACGCCGCATCGCCGTTCGCCGCCCGGCTCTCGATCCGCACAGCGCCGCTTTCGGCGTCGAGCGTCGTGCGCGCCTCGACGCGCGCGCGCGCGTCGATGGTGAGCGGCAGCAGGATGTCGAAGTCCGACAGTTCCAGCGGACCTTCGCCATAGGTCTCCGCAGCTGCGGCCAGCGCCATCTCGGCGAAGGCCGCCGCGGGCAGCGTGGCGACGCCGTCGACCGCATGGTCGGCGAGCCAGGTCTGCACCGACCGATCGAGCGTGACGCGCCAGCCGCCCTCGTCCGCAAACGGCCGCCAGCCCAGCAGCGGCCGGGGCGCGGGCGTGCGCAGGACGTTGAGCGCCGTCCTGGAGAGCGTGAAGCGATAGTCCTTGAGCCGCCACGGATAGGCCGGCGCCGTCGTCGTCACCGGCAGCTTCGGCCCGAAGAGCTTCTGGTCGTCGACCGCGCCGCCGGCCGCAGCGATCCTGGCCGCGATCAGGCCGAAATCCTGAGCCCCAGCGCCCTGGCGGCGCATGGAGGGCAGGCAGACATGGGCCGCGCCGGTCGGCGCAAGCGTGTCGACGACGTAGTTCTGCAGCGACGGCTGCGGGCCGATCTCGACGAACGCCCGCGCCCCCAACCCGCTCAGGGCGAGGGCGGCCTGCCTGAAGAGCACGGGCTGGCGGGCGTTTCGCCACCAGTAGCGGCCGTCCAGCGCCTCGCCGGGCGTCACGCCGCCAGAGGTGGACGAGACGAACGGGATGGCGCTCGGGCCGGGCGCGAGGTCGGCGAGGTCGGCGAGCAGCGCCTCGCGGATCTGCTCCATCAGGGGTCCGTGGTAGGGATAGTCGACCTTCAGCCGGCGCACGGCGATGCGGCGGTCTCGCGCCGCGGCGATCATCGCGTCGACCGAGGCCGCGGCCCCCGAGACGGTGGCGCCGCGCGGCGAATTGTCGGCGGCGATGTCGATCTGCGCGAGCCCCAGATCAGCGATCAGCGCCGCGCAGGCGTCCGCCGGCGCCAGCACCGCCGCCATCGCGCCCTTGCCGTAGAGCGGCGCCTGCAGGTTTGCGCGCCCGACCACCAATCGCGCGGCCTGCTCACGGCTGAGGGCGCCGCTGGCCCAGGCGGCCCCGACTTCTCCGACGCTGTGCCCCGCCACGGCCATCGGCCTGACGCCGCGCGCCGCCAGCGCGTCGACCGTCGCGGCCTGAAGGGCGAAAAGAAGCGGCTGCGCGACTTCGGCCTGGCTGAGCAGCGCGCCGAGATCGGCCGCGTGCATCGCATCGACGATGTCGGGCCCGCCCGCCGCCGCCACCAAGGCGGCGGTCTCCTCGAAGCTGCTGCGGAATGCGGCGTCGTCCGCGAAGGCCTCGCGCCCCATGCCCGGCCACTGCGATCCGTTGCCCGAGAAGATGAAGGCGATCGGGGCCTCGTCGCCCGCCGCAGCCGTCGCGGCGGCCCATAGCCCGGCCTCGCCGTCGTCGGCGAAGGCGGACAGCGCCTCGATCCGCCGGCTCGCGTCGCGTTCCGCCACCACCAGCCGGCGCCCGTGGCGCGCCCGCCGATGCGCGGCGAACGCGGTGAGGGCGGCGGCCTCCTCGGCGTCGGCGCCGGAGAGCCGGTCCCGCCAGGCGCAGGCCAGCGCGCGCAGCGCCTCGGTCGAGGCCGCCGAGAGGATCAGCGGCCGGAGCGCCTCCGGCGCGCCCGAAGCGCTCGCCGGAGTCGCCGCCCGGGCGTCCGGCTGGCGTATCGCCACATGGGCGTTGGCGCCGCCGAAGCCGAAGGAGTTGATCCCTGCAAGCCACGGGCGCTCGCGCTGCGGCAGGGCGACGCCTTCCGTCGCGACGCGCAGGTTCAGCGCGTCGAAGTCGATCATCGGGTTGAGCGACTCGACATGGAGCGTCGGCGGAAAGAGCTGGTTCTCGAGCGCAAGCTGCGCCTTGAGCAGCCCCGCGAGACCCGAGGCGGGCTCCAGATGCCCGATGTTGGACTTGGTGGACCCCACCGGCAGCGGCGTCGCGCGGGCGCCGCCGAGCGCGCCGCCGATAGCGCTCGCCTCGATCGGGTCGCCCACGGCCGTGCCGGTGCCGTGCGCCTCGACGAAGGCGAGGTCGTCGACGGATGCGCCCGCGTCGGCGTAGACCTTGCGCATCAACTCCGCCTGCCGATCGCCGTTCGGCACCGACAGCGCGCCCTGCTTGCCGTCGCTGTTGACCGCCGCGCCGACGACGAAGCTCCGCGGGCGGCGCCCGTCCGCCTCGGCCGTCTCCCGCGCCTCGATCACGAAGGCGACGGCGCCTTCGGCCCGCACATAGCCGTCCGCGCGCGCGTCGAACGGCTTGCAGAGCCCGGTCGGCGACAGCATCCCGGCGCGGGCGAACCCGAGAAACGGCATCGGAGAGAGCAGCAGGTTGACGCCGCCGACGACAGCGCGGTCGATCTGCCCCGACGCGATGGCCGCGTGCGCCGCTTCGAATGCGAAGAGCGACGATGAGCAGGCGGTGTCGACGACGTAGCTGGGCCCCCGCGCGTCGAGGTGGTGCGCGAGCCGGTTGGCGATGATGCTCAGCGTGTTGCCCGTCATGAATTGCGCGTCGCCCGCGGAGGGGTCGCCGTGCAGGGAGTTGCCGTAGTCCAGGCCCGACGCGCCCACATAGACGCCGGTGCGCGAGCCGGCGAGCGCGGCGGGCGTGAGCCCGGCCATCTCGATCGCCTCCCACGCCACATGCATCAGCAGACGCTGCTGCGGATCCATCTGCACGGCCTCGCGCGGGGACACGCCGAAGAACCCCGCGTCGAACGCGAACGGGTCATCCAGAATCCCGGCGGCGGTGGTGTAGGTGACGCCCGAAAACGCCCTGTTGTCGCTGAAGTAGGTCGCCCTAGACCATCGGTCCTGCCCGATCTCGCCAACGGCGCATCGGCCTTCCTTCAGCAGCGCCCACAGGGCGTCTGGCGAAGCCGCGCCGGGAAGCCGGCACCCATATCCGAGGATGGCGACTTCACGCGAGACAACCCGGTCAAACAAAAGTGCCGCCCCCCGGTACCAGGACATCCTTTCCCACGTGCGGGCTTACCGCAGCGCGGCAAGGATTGCACGTCCCACGGTGCGCCTAATGCGGAAAGACGCGCGCCGTGACAACCCTCACGAGCAGGTTATCGCGATGGTCGGGCAAATCAATCTTCGACGACGACGGCGGCCTCCCCGCGACGCGCGAGGCCCCGACCCTCGGCCGGTCCCGCACCCGCGAAGCGCCGCGGCGCAACCTGTCCGACCGCGACGGGGCGCTCCGAGGCCGCCGCGGCTTGACCCGAATCCGACGCGCCCCTCGCAAAACCGTCACGGAACAGGGGCAGTTCAGGGAGTTGGCGGCGCGGATGGGCTCGCGCGTTCTTGGATCGCGACGTCAAAGGATCGCTCGCTCCACCGCCGCCGGCGGTCGCCGAAGTCGCGTTCGAGTACGGTCGTGGCGTCCGCCGCGGTCGCCGGCGGGCCGCCGTTCTTGCACCCCTGAGCCTCTTCCTCCGCCCGAGGCGCCCGCGCCGGCGCGTTCTCGAAGGCGGCTTTGGTGCGATACGCCGTTCGCGCGCCGTCGCCATGCGCGTGAGATGTCAAACTAATTTCGGGGTGGCATCTCAGAAATGAGCATGTTCGCAATCGTGTCAAATTTAAGATTATCAATGCAACATGCCATTATTATGTTATTTTCGTTTTTAATGGAGGCAAGATACATTTAATGACAAAAGTATGCTAGAGGCTGCGCTTCAATGCGATCACTTTTGTTTAGCCTCGCCCTAAAGTCATCGCGCCGCGCGGGTCCACGCCGCTGTCATCGCTATAGCAGCGCGAGGCTCGCCAGCCCGAGAAAGGCGAAGAAGCCCAC
>CAYGUQ010000092.1:0-5896 GCA_964352995.1 uncultured Rhodobacterales bacterium | reverse complement strand
GTCATCGCTATAGCAGCGCGAGGCTCGCCAGCCCGAGAAAGGCGAAGAAGCCCACCACGTCCGTCACCGTCGTCACGAAGGTTCCCGAGGCGAGGGCGGGGTCGGCGCCGACCTTCTCCAGCGCGATGGGGATCAGCACGCCCGCCAGCGCCGCGGCGACGAGGTTGATCACCATCGCCGCGGCGATCACCGCCGAGAGCCTCCCGTCGCCGAACCAGACCAGCGCCACCGTCGCCATCACCGCGGCGAAGAGCAGCCCGTTGAGCGCGCCGGCGAGCGCCTCGCGCAGCACCACGCGGCGGGCGTTGGCGTCGGTCAGGGTGCGCGTCGCGAGGCCCCGCACCGCCACGGTGAGGGATTGCGTGCCGGCGTTGCCGCCCATGGAGGCGACGATGGGCATCAGCACCGCAAGCGCCACGACCTGAGCGATGACCTCCTCGAACTGGTCGATCACCAGCGAGGCCAGCACCGCCGTCGCGAGGTTCACCAGCAGCCACGGGAAGCGCTGGCGCAGCGTCTCCCACACCGTGTCGGTGATCTCCTCGTCGCCGCCGACGCCGCCGAGGCGCAGGATGTCCTCCTCGTGCTCGTCGCTCATCGCCGCCATCGCGTCGTCGATTGTGATGACGCCGACCAGCCGCCCGCTGCCGTCCACCACCGGCGCGCTGACGAGGTGATACTTGTTGAAGGCGTAGGCGACGTCCTCCTGGCTGTCGTCGACCCGCATGGTCTTGAACTCGTCGTCCATGATCCCCTCCAGCGTGGCGGGGCGGCGGGTCGCCAGGATGCGGCCGAGCGCCGCCCGCCCGACGGGGCGCATCGCGGGGTCGACGACGATCACGTCGTAGAAGGGGTCCGGCAGCTCCTCGGCGGCGCGCAGGTGGTCGATCATCTGGCCCACGGTCCAGAAGGTCGGCGCGGTGACGACCTCGCGCTGCATCAGCCGGCCGGCGGAGTATTCCGGGTAGGTGAGCGACTGCTCGACGATGGCGCGGTCTTCGGCGTCGAGGCCCTCCAGCGCGCGCGCCTGCTCCTCGGCGTCGAGATCCTCGACCAGATACACGATGTCGTCGGTGTCGAGCTCCTTCACCGCCGCGGCCAGAACGACGGGGTCGATGAACTCCAGCACCTCGTCGCGCACGCCCTCGCCGAGCTCCGCCAGCGCTTCGGGCGCGAGATCGGGGCCGAGCGTCTCGATCAGCGTGCGGCGTTCGGTTGAGGGAAGCTGCTCGATCAGGTCGGCGAGGTCTGCCTCGTGCAGATCGAGCGCGACCGCGCGCACCGTCTCGAAGTCTTCCGCGGCGATGGCGGCGCGCACCGCCCTGACGTCGACCTCCTCGTCGGCCTCCTCGGCGCGGCGGGCTTCCTCGTCGCGCCGGCGGGCCTCGTCCTCGCGGCGACGCTCTTCGTCGGCGCGCGCGTCGGATGCGTCGCGCGGATCGTCCTGCCGGTCGTCGGTCATCGCGGTCTCCGGGTCGCGGGGGGCTGTCGACCCGAGCGGTGATAGCCCCGCCGGGCCCCTGCGCAAAGGGGCGCGGCGCGGGCGCAGCCCCGCCGCCGGGCTTGACCGCAGGGGTCCGGGGGCATATGCGACGCGCTCCGTTCGTTGGAGCGGAGCGCTTCGGCGCGCGCGGCCGTCGCAAGACGGAGCCTGTCGCCCCTTCGCATGGAGGGGAGGAGGAGCGCGCCTGATTATAGATGAAGGAACGACATGACCAAGCGCACGTCCGCCAAGTACAAGCTCGACCGCCGCATGGGCGAGAACATCTGGGGTCGCCCGAAATCCCCGGTGAACCGCCGCGAATACGGCCCCGGCCAGCATGGCCAGCGCCGCAAGGGCAAGATGTCTGACTTCGGCCTGCAGCTGCGCGCCAAGCAGAAGCTGAAAGGCTACTACGGCGACCTCACCGAGAAGCAGTTCCGCAAGATCTACGCCGAGGCCGAGCGCCGCCGCGGCGACACCGGCGAGATGCTCATCGGCCTGCTTGAGCGCCGCCTCGACGCGATCGTCTACCGCGCCAAGTTCGTGCCGACCGTGTTCGCCGCGCGCCAGTTCGTGAACCACGGCCACGTGCTCGTGAACGGCCGCCGCTGCAACATCGCCTCCGCCCAGCTCAAGGACGGCGACGTCGTCGAGGTGCGCGAGAAGTCCAAGCAGCTCGCGCTGGTGCTGGAGGCGGTCCAGTCCGTCGAGCGCGACGTGCCCGACTATCTCGAGGTCGATCATCACAAGATGACCGTGCTCCTGCGGCGCACGCCCGGGCTGGCCGACGTGCCGTATCCGGTGCAGATGGAGCCGAACCTCGTGGTCGAGTTCTACGCCCAGAACTGACGCGACGCTCGACGTGACCATTCGTCCCGCGTCGCCTGCTGGGCTGGACGCGGGGCGCGCGCCATGGCCGATGACGGCCATGGCGCTTTGCATTTTACTGCCGAGACTGCTGATTTTCCTGGCGCTTGCGCTCGGGGCTGCGTCCGCGCCGCGGGCGGGGCAGGGCGGTCTCTCGCTCGTCATCTGCGGGGCCGACGGCCCCTACACCCTGACGCTGGGCGACGACGCCAAGCCTGAGAAGTGCTGCGACTGCTGTCTTGCGGCCTTCGCGGCCGCCCATCCCGCCGCCCCTGTAACGCTGCAGGAAAGACGGCTCCGGCTCCCGGCCGGAACGCCCGAGCGCGGCGGCCGGGACGCTGCCAGTCCGCGCCGCGAGGGGCATCCGGCGCGAGGCCCTCCCGCCTTCTCGTGAGCGCGCCGGGCCCGGCGCCCGGTACGGCCATCTCATGACAAGGATGCGACATCATGATTCGCAGAAGCATTCTCGCGGCGCTGTGCGCAGCCGCCGCTCCCGCCCTCGTCGCGGCGCAGGACGTCGCTGGCGCAGTCCGGCTGGGCGACCTCGTCGTCGCAGGCGCCTACGCACGCGCGAACCCGACGCCGAACGGCGCCTCGGCGGCCTATTTCACCGTGGAGACCTCCGGCGCCGCCGACCGGCTCGTCGGCGCGGCCAGCCCGGCGGCCCGGCGCGTCGAGCTCCACACCCACCTGCTCGACGAGCAGGGCGTCGCGCGCATGCGGCAGGTCGACGCCGTGCCGGTTGCGCCGGACGCGCCGGCCGTGCTCGCGCCCGGGGGCTATCACGTGATGCTGATGGGGCTCGAGAGCCCGCTGGAGCCGGGCCAGTCCATCGAACTGACGCTCACCTTCGAGACCGCGGGGCAGGTCACGCTTGTCGCCCCAGTCCGCGCCATCGGCGCGCAGAGAGCCGGCGAGGGCGCCGGCCATGGGGCCGCCCAGGGCGCCGACCATGGACACGGCGTCGGCGGCGGCATGGGCGAGGGCGCAGGTCATTCGGGCCACGGCGCTCCCGGAAACTGACTGTTCGCGCAGAATTCCTCTCGCCCAAACCCCGGGAGCGGCGTATCTCCGCAAGCATGGCCTCGCCGCTCCCGCTCTCGGAATCCCATACGCTCCCGCGCTGGCGCCGTCCGGAGGCGCTGCTGGCGCTGATGACGGTGGGCATGACCCTCGCCTTCGCCACGTGGAGCGCCGCGCTCAACAACTTCGTGGTCGAGGTCGCCGCGTTCGACGGCTTCGACATCGGCGCGCTGCACACCGCGCGCGAGATCCCCGGCTTCCTGGCGTTCCTCGTCATCTATCTCGTGATGGTGATCCGCGAGCAGCGGCTGGCGCTGATGTCGCTGGCCCTGCTTGGCGGCGCCACGGCGGTGGTGGCGGAGCTGCCGACGTGGTGGGGGCTGATGCTCACCACGCTGATCTCCTCGATCGGCTTCCACTACTACGAGACGGTCAACCAGTCGCTGCAGCTGCAGTGGCTTGAGAAGGCGCGGGCGCCGCAGGCGCTCGGGCTGATCCTCGCCGCAGGCTCGGGCGCCTCGCTCGCCGTCTACGGCGCCATCGCGCTCGCCGGCTGGCTCGGGACCATCGACTATCACGCGGTCTACTGGATCGGCGGCGGCGCCTGCGTGGCGGTGACGCTGTTCGCCGCGCTCGCCTACCCGCAGTTCCAGCCGCCGCATCTTCAGGGCAAGCGGCTGGTGCTGCGGCGGCGCTACTGGCTCTACTATGCGCTGGTGTTCATGGGCGGCGCGCGGCGGCAGATCTTCGTGGTGTTCGCGGCCTTCATGATGGTCGAGAAGTTCGGCTTCCACATCCATGAAGTCACGGCGCTTTTCCTCATCAACTACCTCGCCAACATGCTGTTTGCGCCGCTGATCGGGCGGATGATCGCGCGTTTCGGCGAGCGGCTCGCGCTCTGCGTCGAGTATGTCGGCCTGGCGCTGGTGTTCGCCGCCTACGCCGGCGTCTACTTCTTCGGCTGGGGCGTCACGCTGGCGCTCGCGCTCTACGTGCTCGATCATCTGCTGTTCGCGATGGCCTTCGCGCAGAAGACCTATTTCCAGAAGATCGCCGACCCGGCCGACCACGCCTCGACCGCCGCCGTCGCCTTCACGATCAACCACATCGCCGCCGTGGCGCTGCCGGTGCCGCTGGGGCTGCTCTGGCTGTGGCAGCCTGGAGCGGTCTATGCGCTCGCCGCCGGCATGGCGCTGGTGTCGCTCTCGCTCGCGACGCTGGTGCCCCGCTGGCCGGAGCCGGGGCGCGAGACCACCCTCGCGCGGCCGACGCCCGGCGCGCCCGTCGCACAGCCGGCCGAGTAGGTGCCCCGGCAGGCGAAATTCACGACCGGCTCGACGATGGGCCATGTGGCGGTGATGACCGGCACCGGCATGGTCGGCCTGATGGCGCTGTTTCTCGTCGACGCGCTGAACCTCTTCTACATCTCTCTCCTGGGCCAGACGGCGCTTGCGGCCGCCATCGGCTTCGCCGGGACGGTGCAGTTCTTCACGATCTCGGTCGCCATCGGCCTCGCCATAGCGGCGACGGCGCTGGTGTCGCGAGCGGTGGGGGCGGGGGAGCGCGCCGAGGCGCGGCGGCTCGCGGGCTCCTCGCTCGTGCTGCTGCTGGGCGCGCTGACGCTGGTGTCGCTCGGCGTGTGGATCTGGCGCGAGGCGGCGCTGGCCGCGCTCGGCGCGCAGGGCGAGACGCTGGCGGTCGCGAGCCGCTTCCTCGCCATCGTGCTGCCGAGCCTGCCGCTGCTCGGGGCCGGGATGATCGCCTCCAGCCTGCTGCGCAGCATCGGAGACGCGCGGCGGGCGATGTTCGTCACGCTGAGCGGCGGCGCCGTCGGGGCCGTGCTCGATCCGCTGCTCATCTTCGGGTTCGGGCTCGGGGTCGACGGCGCGGCGATCACCTCGCTCGTCGCGCGCGCCGCCATCGCGGCCATCGGCTTTCGCCACGCGACCGTCACCCACGATCTCGTGGCGCGGCCCACGGCGGCCGACATCGCCCGCCACGCCCCCGAACTGATGCGCATCGCCGGTCCCGCCGTCGCCACCCAGCTCTCCACGCCCACCGGCCTCGCCGCGCTCACGGCCGCCATGGCCGCGTTCGGGGACGCCGCGGTGGCGGGCTGGGCCGTGGTCGGGCGGATGACGGCGCTGGCCTTCGGAGGCGTCTTCGCCCTCTCCGGCGCCGTCGGGCCGATCATGGGGCAGAATCTCGGGGCCGGGCTCACGGCGCGCGTGCGATCGGCCTATCGCGACGCGGTGCTGTTCTGCGCGGTCTACGTCCTCTCCGCCTGGGCGCTGCTGGCGCTGGCGCGGCCCTGGATCGTCTCGGGCTTCGGGCTCGACGGCGCGGGCGTGGCGGTGGTGGACGCCTTCGTCTACGCCGGAGCCGGCTTCTACGTGTTCACCGGCGGGATGTTCGTGGCGAACGCGGCCTTCAACACGCTTGGCCGCCCCCTCTGGGCCACGGCGCTGAACTGGTCGCGCGACGCGCTGGTGCTGCCGGCGCTGGCGATCACGCTGCCGCCGC
>CAYGUQ010000091.1:0-10994 GCA_964352995.1 uncultured Rhodobacterales bacterium | reverse complement strand
CGAGGTCGTCCGCATGGACCCCCAACGCATCGAAGCCTGGGCGATGATCGCCCGCGCGTCGCCGCGGCGATGCGGGCGAGACGCGACTGCCGAGGCGCTGGAGGAGGCTCTCGCGGCCAATCCCGGCGATGAAACCTTGATCCGCCTCGCAGCAGAGGTCGAAGCCACGCGATAGGCAAAGTCTGGCCGAAGTGGAGAGCCGTCCGTCCGCCTCAGCGTACATGCCGGGCGACGAGGCGTCCCGGCTCTCGCCGCCGCGAACGGCCGGACCTGAACGACTCGCTCACATCTCCCGACCGGCAGGAGAGCTTCAGGGCAGGCGGTTGCGCCGCCCAGCGCTCGTCAGCCGCGAAGGGCCGCGCCCACATGAGTCTTCCACAGGTCGCGACTGGCAGAAAAGGCGCAGAACTCCCCGCCGAGGAGCGGCTTCAGCATGGGCGCCCTCGCGCGCGGCGACCGCGCCTCGTGGCGGAAGAGGGTCAACGTCGAAACGGAACGACGGTCGCGGTCTCCCGGAACGCATCCATCCCTTCCTCGTCGACGGTGCGCATGAACTCCGCCATCGCCTCATCGTCGGCGGCGAATTCATCCTGCCAGACGATGGACGTGTTGGCGTGGTTCACGACCTCGAGCGACCATCCGGGCATGTCCTCCAACCTGACGATGCTGACTTCGACGGTCACGCCGTCGCGGCTGAACGGGCCCGAAAGGCTCGAAATCACGAGGTTCGGCTCGCGGTCAGGCATGGCGGCTCCTCGGCGGGCTTCGACAGAAGCGCGGCCATGCCGCGCAAACAAGTCTGCTTCGCAAGATCCGTTCGTGGCAAGAACGACAATCGTCCCTGCGCACCGGCCGGCTGCGACGGCGCGATGGGCGCAAGCGTTGGGAGTTTGGTCCCGAAGCGCGGGCGATCGCACAAGAGCGGGGCCTCGTCTTCGACGGCGGCGCAGGCAGAGGCGATAGAATCCGGCGGCGCCGTCCAGCCTTCGCCGCTGTATCGCCGACGGACGGGGAAGGTTGTTAGCCCAAGCGAATGAAGAGGCGCCGTAGCGCTCGCCGCCGCGATGGACTGTCACGCGACACCCGTCACGCACATCCTCGACTGGTTCCTTATCGCGATGAAGGTGCAGCCGCTGATCCAGCTTGGCGCGTCGGCGCCGGCGACGCACGGGGACTTCGGTGACATGATGCAGTGTGTGAAATGGCGGCTCTGGCACTCGCACTCATGGCGCGGCAACTCAAGGCTCTCGAGCGAATCGCCGCGACTTGTCTATGGTCTCTCCGCGCCGCGGGTCTTTTGGACACGCTCTCTGGGTACATCCGACGCGATCGCAAATCCGTTGCGAACTGCGGCGCGCGTCATCGCGCCGGCAAACGGATCGCGGCCACCTCGGCTGAGGCGAGCGTCAACGCGCTCGTAGCAAAGCGGTTTGTGAAAAAGCATCAGATGCGCTGGTCGTTCAGGGGCGCCAACTCGCTGCTGCAGGTCCGCACGGCGGTGATCAACGGCGATCTCGAGACACGCCAAGCCTATTTCCCACCGCCAGCGAACAGGACCGGTTTCGGCGAGGAGTTGTTCCGGCAAATGCCGCCGCTTCTTCAGGCTACATAGCACCCAAGTATTGAACGGTCCCCGCGCAGGAGGCGATGCCCCTTGAGGCGCGGCGGAGAGAGTGTGTCGGTCATAGCTGTGGGCTAGGAGCAAGGCGCTGCTGGGTCAAAAAGTTGACCTTCCGGCACCCATGCCGATCAAATGAGAAGACCTGTCAGCCTTCTCAGAACCCGTTTCGGCTGGGTAGCGCTGCGCCGCCAAGGACCCCGTCGAGGCCGAACCGGCCGCGATCCCGCGGACCCGACGCAGGATCCTCGAGGCTTTTGACCGCCCCGAGCGTCGCAGGACCGGCGCTGCGCGCGATCAGCCGATCGACGGACGCCTCGATGTCCCGGGACGACGGGCGCGGGCGCAGCATGTCCTGCAGGACGCCGCGGTCCTGCAAGCGCGCGAGAAATGCGCGCCAACACACAAGCCCTACCGCGATCGCCGCCATCGTGACGATCGCGAACTCGACCTGCCCGCCAAAGGCCGCCTCGGCCGCGGCGTGAACGTCAGCGTTCATATCGTCCTCCCCCGAAAGGTTCGGTCAAAAGGCCCTCTTCGCCCGTCAGCATAGGGCGAAACGGCGCCCGATGTCCTACTTAATGCGCCTCCGCGCCCCGTGCACGCCTGATCGCCTCGCGCTCCGCCTGCCATCGACGCAGGAACTCCCGGATCTCCGTCGCCGCATAGAGGCTCTTTCCCACGCTCTTCGCCAGGGCGGCGCGGCATGCCATGACCGTCGCGAATCCTGCGATCACATAGCCGCCGACGCCGCGGATCATGTCATAGAGCGTCGGAACCGCGTCCGCCGGCGCGAACCGCGGCGGCCCCAGCAGGAGGCTCGCCGCAGCAAGGATCAGCGACGCGCCAAGGACAGTATTGAACGAGCTCAGCACGATGTCGTCGATCGACTTGAGCTCCTTGGCGCGCTTCTCGCGCTGAATGGCCCGGCGATGGAACATGGCGATCATCGTCAGCGCGTTGCGCTCACCCTCAAGGCCGAGACGGTCCTCCATGATCGCCGCCTCGCGCGCAGCCGTGTCGCCGGACAGGGGATCGTCGATCATCCCGTCGACGATCATCCAGAAGCGCCGCCGCTCCGCGTCGGTCGCAGGCGCGTCGCGCAGGAAGACGTTCCACACGAACTCGTCCGCGATCGTATCGAAATCCTGCGCGCCCATCGCCCGGGGTCATCCTCTCAGCCCATCGCCGCCGAGACTATCGACGGCCGCCTCGAAGACAACCCGTCCGCCGCCCTTGGGCCCCTCGTCAGGCGCGCGGCGCTCAAGGCTCGCCGAACGCACCGCTGATGCTGTCGCCGAGCTGCTCGCTGAGCGACTTGGACCGCGGCGGCCTCGGAACCGTCCCCGCCGCGCGGTCGGCCCTAATGTCCTCAGCCACCGCGCTCGCCCAAGCGAGCCGCTCGGGCGAGCTCGGATGCGTCGACCAGAACGCCGCCTGCCCGTCGCTCGGCTGCGCATGGGCGCCGTTCGCAAGCCGCGGAAAGACAGCCGCGCCGATCTCCGGGTCGTAGCCCGCGGCCTCGGCGATGTAGGCGCCGATCATGTCAGCCTCGAGCTCGTAGGTCTGGCTGTAGGCGGCGCCGCCCGTCGCCGCGCCCACGGCGGCCCCGCCGCCCATGAGGTTGGCGATGTCCTGGTTGCTCGGCTGGACGCCGGCGGCCGCCGCCGCGACGAGCACCAGCGTGCCCAGGATCATGCCCCCGACTGCGCTGGCTGTGACCTGGGTCTCCTTCTTGTCGAGATGGCCCGCGATGTGATGGCCGGCCTCGTGGCCCATCACGTAGGCCAGCTCGTCGTCCCCGCCGACGGCGTTCAGGAACCCCGGCGTGAAGGTGAGCCTTGGGACGTCGTCGTCGTCGTAGCTCTGGTAGGCGTTCACCTCCTTACGGCTGAAGTCGATCCCCACCTCATAGGTGCAGTTCGTGCCCGGCTCGGTCTCCTCGATGCAGAACCGCTCGGCGACAGGCATCACGCGGCCCTTCACGCGCGAGAACATCTCGACCATGTCCGAGGCCTCGCGCGCCGGCGCGGGCTCGGCGAGCACGGCCAAATGCCGGCTGGAGACCGCCGCCACCTGGCCAGCGTCCGGCGTCCTGACGTCGTAGGTCGTCCCGCAGGCCGCCGTCAGGACTGCGATCGTCACCGGCCAAATGACGGCCCGCCTTGCGCTCATGCTCAATGCCCAGCCTCCCAATTCGTGAGATCCAGACAGGAGCGGGACGCCCCGACTGTCAAGAAAAAGTGACACGTCGCGCCCTCAGTCCAACGACAGAGGGAGTGGGCAAAGGGAGTGGCCAAAAGGTGGGGGTCACGCGGCAGACGTGCGGTGCGAGATCGTGAGGCGACCATCGAGCACGGCGGCTCTGGCGACGGCCACCCGTTGAGCGCCCCTCGGCGACCAGCGCATTCGGCGGCGCTTTCCCATCCGCGTGTTCGCAACGTCGTCGACGCAGCCTTCGGCGCGTGATGTTGAGACCGGCAAGCCGCGCCGATGCTGCGCGCCGTAGTTGATCAGGGCGTCCATGTTGCTGGTGAGATAAGCGCAGAGCGCCAGGCGAGGCGCCTTTGCCCGTTGGGCCGCCGCCGTCACGGTCGCGTCGCCGCGCAAGCGCCGACAGTCGGCGATGAGCCATCGCAGAAACGCGCCGGCCAGCTGGATCCTGCCGCGCCACAGGCTCCACCGCAGGCGCTGGGAAGGTTTCATAAAGAGCGATGGCAAATCCGCGAAGCCCGGCGTCTCGACAAGACCCTTCACCGCGGTCTCGACGTGTTGCACGCGCATCGAGACGCGCCACCAGTCGAGAATGTGAGCGACCGGCGCGCGCGTCGCGTTTCTGACGAGGGTCGGCGACGCGGGCTCGCCATCGGAGATTACGGTCAGCGGATCGCCATGGCGCCATCCGTTCGCCGTCAGCTCCTGCCTTACGTGGCGGGCGGCGGCGGTCGCGTGCGCGACGGGGCCGAACCGACGGCAGGCGTCCCCGCCTTCGATCTTGCCGACGACGACATCGAGATGGCGCCGCTGATACTCCGGCCGACACCGGATGTGCGCGCCGTCGATGAAGACGGTGATCGGGCCGCCCGATGCTTCGTCCCTCTGGCTATCAGTTGGAGCCCCGTCCTCTCGCGCGTCCAGTTCGTCGGCGAACCGACCGAGGCGGTTCCGCACCGTCGTATCGCGGACCGTGGCGCAGGGCAGAAAGGTCGCCATCAGGCGCGCGGCCTCCCGGAAGGAATGGCGCGCGCCAAGCTCGGTCTGAAGCCGCATCTCGGGCGTGGCGCGACCCGGAAAGAACACCGAAAGGGGCGAGACGCAGCGGGCATGACCGCTGTTCGTCCTGTCCCAGCAATCGCAAAGGCGGATGCGCGGCGCACGGACGCGAACTCGCCCGAACAGCGTATCGAGCGCACGGGCACGGTAATCGTGGACCGCACGCACGCACGCAGCAGCAGTCTGAACAAGGCCGGCTCGCCCTGGCGACCTCCTCGATCCGATCGTCGATGATCGCGCGCTGAAGGCTCCCGAGGATCGCTTTGGCGTCCTCGAGCATCAGCCCAAATGCCTCTGGGCCGCTCACAAGGTAGGGGCGCGACAGGCTGCCCACAGAACGCCGACGGACCTCGCCATCCTCGAATGTCGTCTCGATCGACATCCGCACGTCCATGCCAAGCTCCCTCTCCCGCCGAGAACCTAGCCTACCACCGATCGACACCCCCACGTTTTGCCCACTCCCGACTTGAAAACCGTTCTTCGGCAGGTCGATCGCCAACATGCTGATCGTCTTCGCCATCGATGCGCCGTCCGCTCCGTCGCAATGCAACCATCATGGCATGCGAGCGGCCGTCGGGTGGGGCATCCACCGCATCTGTTCTGATCGTCACGAAGCGGCCCGCTTCGCATCAGCCTTCCGGCCCAGTGACGTTGTGGTTGCCATTCATCCAATCTCACGCCAATCTAGCATTGGTTGCGATTGGTGTGGCGAGCGCCGGGGGAATGTTCTTGATCGACCAGTGCGAGGCCGACTGCGGACATGGCGCGCTTACCCAGCTGACGGCCTGGCTCTCTCAGCGCGGACTTGCCGAGAATGACCGGCTGCCGCCTGAACGCGAGCTGTGCGAGCTGCTGGGCGTTTCCCGCAGCGAGCTTCGCAAGGCGCTTTCGGAGCTTGAAGCTGACGGCAAGCTCTGGCGCCATGTCGGCAAGGGCACTTTCTTGGGCGCCAAGCCCGCCGCGGCCGCCGCGGAGCTTGGGCATACGGCGGCCCAGACCAATCCTGCGGAAGTCATGCGCGCGCGGCTGCTCGTGGAGCCGGTGATCGCCGTGGAGGCGGCGATCAACGCAACGGCGCTCGACATCGACGCCATGCGGGGCTGCCTCGCCGGCTCGCGCCGCGCCGACACGTGGCGCGAGTACGAAACCTGGGACAACCGCCTTCACCGCGCCATCGCCACTGGCGCGCGCAACCTCGTCCTGCTGACTATGTTCGACACGATGAACGCCGTGCGCCGCGCCGTCGTCTGGGGTCGCCTGCGCGCCGCGCCTGCGCGACCGCCGGCGGACCATCACAGTTTTGCCGACCACGACGCGATCGTTGCGGCGATTGCGGACCGCGATGTCGAAGGAGCCTCGCGATCCATGCGCCGGCACCTTGCGGCGGTTCAGAAACACCTGCTCGGCCGATAGGGCGCGACGCCCCGGCGCCCGACGGGCGCTCAAACAAAACAGGGAGAGAGACAATGAAGAAGATCATGATTTTCGCCGCCGCGATGGCGGCCGTCGCGGCGGGCGGCGCCGCCGCACAGAGCTACCCGGAACGCGCGATCACCATTTTGGTGCCATTCGCGCCCGGCGGCGTCGTCGATCTCGCCTCGCGCACCATCGGCGAGGGGCTGGCGAAAAAGTGGGGCGTCGAGGTGATCGTCGAGAACCGAGCCGGCGGCTCCGGCTTCATCGCCGCGACCGCGCTCGCGCAGAGCGAACCGGACGGCTACACCCTCTTCATGGGCGAGGCCGGAACGATGACGATCAACCCCTCGCTGTTCGACGAGACGCCCTACAGCGCCGAGGCGGACTTCACGCCGATTTCGACGATCACCGACACGCCGCTGATCCTGGTCGCCAACAAGGACGCGCCCTTCAAGAGCATGGAGGAGTTTCTCGCCGCGGCGAAAGCAGAGCCCGGGATGATCACCTACTCCTCGGCCGGCGTCGGGACGCTGAATCACCTCGCGCCGGAATGGATGGCGCTGGAGGCGGGCGTCACGCTTCAGCACATCCCATACAAAGGCGGGCGCCCCGCCGCCACGGCGGTCGCCAGCGGCGAGGTCGACGTGAGCGTCGTCTCCTATTCCTCCACCAAGCCGTTCATCGACAGCGGCGACGTCGTGGTCCTGTCGACCGCGAGCGGCCAGCGCATCGCGCCGAGCCCGGAGACGCCCACGATGCAGGAGGCCGGCGTCCCGAACGTCGACACGAGCCAGTGGACCGGCCTCATGGGCCGCGCCGGCACGCCCGAGCCGATCCTCGACCAGCTCAACGCGGCGGTTCAGGAAGTGCTGGCCGATCCGGCGGTCGCCGCCCGGCTGAGCGAGGCTGGCGCAGCGCCGTTTCCGTCGTCGCGCGCCGACTTCCAGGCGATGCTCGAGCGTCTGCGCACGCAGTTCGCGACGATCATCGAGACCGCCGACATCACGCCCCAATAACGCGCCGGCGGGGGCGGCGCGCCGCCCCCAAGCCGTGGCCGGGAGGAAACCATGAACACGCTCATGCGCAAGGATCTGCTTGCGGGTCTGGCTGCGCTCGCCCTCGGTGCGGCGGTGATCTTTATCAGCCTCGACTACCGCCTCGGGACACCCGGGAGGATGGGGCCGGGCATGTTTCCGCTCGCGCTTGGCGTGGTGCTCGCCCTATGTGGGTTCGGGGCCGCGCTGCTCGGTCTGCGGTCGTTCGAGCGGGCGCCGGCTTTGCGGATCAGGGCGATGCTGGCGGTCACGGCGGCGCTCGTCCTCTTTGCACTGACAGTCGAGCGGCTTGGCTTCATTCCGGCGAGCGTCATTCTCATCTTCGTGTCCGGCCTCGCCGAGACGCCGGTGAAGTGGCGCGCCCTCGCGCTGCTTTCCATTATTCTCGCGCCGGCGGCCTACGCGCTGTTCGTGCTCTTGCTGGGCATCCCCTCCCCGGCCTTCGTCTGGGGCGCGCAATGAGTTTCGCCGACAGTCTGCTGCTGGGGTTCGATACGGCGCTGAGCGCGCAGAACCTCCTCTATTGCCTTCTGGGCGTCACCGTCGGGATGGTCGTCGGCGTGCTGCCCGGCATCGGGCACCTCACGGCGATTTCTCTGCTGCTGCCGCTGACTTTCTACGCGCCAGTGACGGCGGGCCTCGTGATGCTCGCGGGGATCTACTACGGGGCGCAATATGGTGGATCAATCGCGTCGATCATGGTGAATCTGCCGGGAACGGCGTCGTCGGCGGTGATCTGCCTCGACGGCTATCCGATGACGAAGCAGGGCAGGGCGGGCGCGGCGCTCATCATCACGACGCTAGCGTCATTCTTCGGCAGCCTCGTTGCGATCATGCTGCTGGTGGCGCTTTCGCCGCCCCTGGCGCGGGCGGCGCTGACTTTTCATTCTGCAGACTATTTCGCAATGATGGCGTTGGGGTTGGTGGCCGCCGGCACGCTGATCCAGGGGCGACCGCTGATCGGCGTCGCCAGCGTGGCGCTCGGCCTCGTCATCGGCGTCATGGGCACGGACACGAGCTCCGGCGCCCTTCGCTTCACCTTCGGCGCGCCGCAACTCTTCGACGGGATCAACATCGTGGTGGTCGCGATGGCGTTCTTCGGCGTTTCCGAGGTGATCTCCAGCATCGGCAAACCACGGGTCGGGGCGGCGGTGAACGGCGCCGTCACGCTCCGAAGCCTGATGCCGACCCGCACCGATCTGCGCGAGAGCTGGTGGCCGATGGTGCGCGGCGCGGGCGTGGGCTCCGGCGTCGGCATCCTGCCGGGGGCCGGCGGCGGCTCCATGGCCGCCTTCATGGCGTATGCGGTGGAGAAGCGCATATCGCGGACGCCGGAGCGTTTCGGCAAGGGCGCCATCGCCGGCATCAGCGCGCCCGAATCCGCCAACAACGCTGCGGCGCAGGCCGCATTCATACCAACTCTGACGCTTGGCATCCCTGGCGACGCGATTATGGCGCTGATCCTCGGGGCGCTTCTTGTGCACGGCGTGACGCCCGGGCCGACGGTGCTGGCGGAGCAGCCGGAGCTGTTCTGGGGCCTTGCGGTAAGCTTCCTGATCGGCAACCTCATGCTGCTGGTGCTCAACATCCCGCTGATGCAGGTATGGGTGAAGCTGCTGCAGATCCCGCCGCGCTATCTGTTCCCCGCCATCACTCTGTTCATCGCGATCGGCTGTTACAGCGTCGCCAACGCGCCATTCGACGTGCTTATGGTCGCGGGGCTGGGTATGGCGGGCTATGTGCTGCTGGCGCTCGGCTTCGAGCCGGCCCCGCTGTTGCTCGGATATGTCCTCGGGCCGCTGATCGAGGAGAATTTTCGGCGTGCGATGCTGCTCAGCCGGGGTGACGCGATGGTGTTCGTGGAGCGGCCGATCAGCGCGGCGTTCCTCCTCGCCGCCGTCGCGCTCGTCGTGTGGGTGGTGATAGGCGCAAGGCGCGAGCGCGCCATCCGCGCGGAAGGAGAGACGTGATGCCTGCCGGTCTCGTCATCAGCGCCCACGCAGCGGACTTCGTTTGGCGGGCCGGCGGCGCCATCGCGCTGCACGCCGCCCAGGGCTGGCGCATGGTCGTGGTATGCCTGTCGCTTGGCGAGCGCGGCGAGAGCGCCAAGCTTTGGCGCGAGCCGGGGATGACGCTGGAGCGCGTGAAGAAGAACCGCCGCGCCGAAGCCGAGGCTGCGGCGCACACGCTCGGCGCCGAGTTGCGGCTGATGGAGCATGGCGACTACCCGATGCGCGTGCCCGACGAAACCATCCTGGCGCTGGCGGACACGATCCGCGAGCTTCAGCCGAACTTCATCCTCAGCCACGCCCCTGGGGATCCATGGAACTTCGACCATGAATTGACACGCCGCGTCGCGCAGGAGGCGCAGATCATCTCGCAGGCGCGCGGCCACAATCCCGGTCTTGCGGTGGCCGGCCCCACGCCGGTGCTGATGTACGAGCCGCACCAAACCGAGTGGGCGGGTTGGCGGCCGGACGTCTATCTCGACATCGACCCTGTCTTCGAGACCAAGCGACGGGCATTCGAGCAGATGGGCGCCCAGGAATGGCTGTGGGACTACTGGACGCGGGCGGCGGCGCAGCGGGGCAATCAGGCGTGGCTCAACGGCGGGCGCAAGATCGTCTACGCCGAGGCCTACCAGCGGATGTTCCCTCAGGTGGCGACTACCCTCGGCTGACCTATGGTCTGGCGCCTGTCAACGTCGCGGCGAACCGGCGCCGGCGTGGAGTAATGGGGCTATTTTGCTGCAACCCCTGGACTGCGCCCCGTCGGCTGGACAGGTTTTCGCGTATAGTTTGACCGTCCCGGGCCTTTCCGAGGGAGAAGGCCGATGCCGAGACGCCACCGCAGCCACAGTATGGATCTGAAGCGCCAGGTCGTGGCTGAGTTCAACGCCGGGGAGACGCTTCACGGGCTCTCCAAGCGGCATGATGTCTGTCGCAACCTGATCCGGGTGTGGATCGCCAAGGCGGAGGCCGGCGAGTTCGACGACGATGTCGCGGCGGCCGAGCTGCTCGCCACCTATGAGGCGCGCATTGCGGCGCTGGAGCGGCTCGTCGGCAAGCAGGCGCTGGAGCTCGCCTTCGTGAAAGGGGGGGTCTTCTCAGGACCCTCGCCGACAAGCGCGCCTACATCCGTGATCGCCGGCCCCGCGGCGTCTCCGTCCAAAGGGGGTGCGAGCTGATGGGCGTTGCGCGGTCGAGCTATCACGCCGCGCCGGTTCCGGCGGACGCCGATGCGGCGCTGGTCGCGGAGATGCGCGCCATCGCCGACGCCTGGGAATGCTACGGCTATCGCCGCGTGGGCGCCGAGCTGCGCCACCGCGGCCGGGTCGTGAACGGCAAGAAGGTCAGGCGGCTGATGAAGCTGCATGATCTCAATCCGCGCCGACGGCGGCGCTTCACGAAAACCACCGACAGCGACCATGACGGACCGATCTATCCGCTGGTCGCCAAGGGCTTCGAGACCCACGCGCCCGATCAGCTCTGGGTCGGCGACATCACCTTCGTCGCCATCGCAACCGGCTTCGTTTATGTGGCCATCGTCTTGGACGCGTGGTCGCGGCGCGTCGTGGGCTACGCCATCGGTCGCCGCATCGACGCCCGCCTCGCGGTCGCCGCCTTCGAGCG
>CAYGUQ010000090.1:0-11076 GCA_964352995.1 uncultured Rhodobacterales bacterium | reverse complement strand
CAAACCCCCCCGCCCGGCCCGCCCGGCGCGGGGGGGGGGGGCGGGGGCGGGGCGGGGGGGGGGCGCGGCCGGCGCGCCCATCGTCGCCCTGGAAAGCACCATCGTCACCCACGGCCTGCCCTGGCCGCAGAACCTGGAGACGGCCCGCGCCGTGGAGCAGGCGGTGCGCGACGCCGGCGCCGCCCCGGCCACCATCGCCGTTCTGGACGGGCGCATCCGCATCGGGCTGGGGCCGGCCGAGCTGGAGGCGCTGGCGCAGGCCAAGGGCGTCGCGAAGCTCTCGCGCGCCGATCTCGCGGTGCGGCTGGCGCAGGGCCGCGCCGGCTCCACCACCGTCGCCGCCACGATGATCTGCGCGCGCCTCGCGGGCGTCGAGGTCTTCGCCACCGGCGGCGTCGGCGGCGTCCACCGCGGCGCGGAGACGAGCTTCGACATCTCCGCCGACCTCGAGGAGCTGGCGCGCACGCCCGTCACGGTCGTCTGCGCCGGGGCGAAGGCGATCCTCGACCTGCCCAAGACGCTGGAGGCGCTGGAGACGCGGGGCGTGCCCGTGATCGGCTACCGCACCGACGCCTTCCCCGCCTTCTGGTCGCGCGAGAGCGGCCTGCCCGCGCCGCTGAGGCTCGACAGCCCCGCCGAGATCGCCAGCGCCCACCGGATGCGCGCCGCGCTCGGCCTCGACGGCGGCCAGCTCGTCGGCAACCCGATCCCGCCCGCCGACGAGATCCCGCGCGCCGAACTGGAGCCGCTGATCGAGGCCGCCGTCGCCGCGGCGGCCGAAAGCGGCGTCGCCGGCAAGGACGTGACGCCCTTCCTGCTCGCGCACATGCTGGCGGCGACCGCCGGGCGCAGCCTGAAGGCCAACGTCGCGCTGATCCTGAACAACGCGCGGCTTGCCGCCGAGATCGCCGTCGCCCTCGCCGAACGACCCGCCTGATGGACGAGGCCATCGCCGCGCTCGTCGCGCTGCATGACGGCGCGCCGCGGCAGGGGCCGGGGGACGTCGCGGTCCTCGACCGGATGATCGCCGCGCTCGGCTTCGCGCCCGGCGCGGGGCCGCTGCGCGCCGCCGATCTCGGCTGCGGCTCGGGGGCGACAGCGCTGCATCTCGCCGAAGCCTACGGGGCGGAGGTGCTGGCGGTGGATCTGGCGGCGCCCTTCCTCGCGCGGCTCGCCGCAAAGCTGGCCGAGGCGCCGCCGGCGAGCGGGGCTGTCTCGCCGCATCCCGGCGACATGCTGGCGCCGCCGGTCGCGCCCGGCGCGCTCGACCTGATCGTGAGCGAGGGCGCGGCCTACGCCGTCGGCTTCGCGGCGGCCATGCAGGCGTGGCGCCCTCTCGTGCGCGCCGGCGGCGGCCTAGTGGTCTCGGAATGCGTCTGGTTCGGCGCGCGCCGCCCGCCGAAGGCCGCGGCGTTCTGGGCGGAGGCCTATCCGGAGATGGGCTCCGTCGCCGACGCGGTCGCCCGCGCCGAAGCCGGCGGCTGGCGCCTCAAGGCCGCCGAGCGGCTCTCGCCGGAAGCGTGGTGGACGAGCTACTACGACCCGCTCGCCGCCCGCTGCGACGCGCTGGAGCCCGGCGCCGACGGGGCGCTCAAAGCCGTGATCGCTGAGACGCGGGCGGAGATGGCGCTCTTCCGCGCCACCTCCGCCGATTGGGGCTACGTCTGTCTCGCGCTGGACGCGGGCTGACCGCGCCTCAGCCCGCCAGCCCGCCGATCAGCGCGTATTTGCGCACCATGTAGTCGTCGAGCCCGTACTTCGAGCCCTCCGAGCCCATGCCGCTGTCCTTCACCCCGCCGAAGGGCGCGACCTCGGTGGAGATGATGCCGGCGTTCACGCCGACGATGCCGTACTCCAGCGCCTCCATCACGCGGAACGCGCGCCCGAGATCGCGGGTGTAGAAGTAGCTGGCCAGCCCGAAGGGCGTGTCGTTGGCCATCGCGATCGCCTCGGCCTCGGTCGAGAAGCGGAACACCGGGGCGACGGGGCCGAAGGTCTCCTCGGCGAAGACCTTCATGTCGGCCGTGGCGCCGGTGACGACGGTGGGCTTGTAGAACGTGCCGCCGGCCGCCTCGCCGCCGGTCAGCACCGTCGCGCCGCCCTCGACCATGTCGGAGACGTGCTCCTGCACCTTCTCCACCGCCGCCCGGTCGATCAGCGGCCCCTGCGTCACGCCCTCGTCGTAGCCGCGGCCGACCTTCAGCTTCTCCACCGCCGCGACAAGCTTCTCCACGAAGAGATCATGGACGCCCGCCTGCACGAAAAGGCGGTTGGCGCAGACGCAGGTCTGCCCAGCGTTGCGGAACTTCGACGCGATGGCGCCCTCCACCGCGGCGTCGAGATCGGCGTCGTCGAACACGATGAAGGGCGCGTTGCCGCCCAGCTCCATCGACACCTTCTTCATGTGCTTTAGCGCGTTGGAGGCGAGCTCCTTGCCGACCTCGGTCGAGCCGGTGAAGGTGATCTTGCGCACCAGCGGGTTCTCGCACAGCTCCGCCGCGATCTCGCGCGCCGAGCCCGTCACCACGCTGAACGTCCCCGCCGGGAAGCCGGCCTCCTCGACGAGCTTGGCCATCGCGATGGCCGAGTAGGGCGTCGCCGTCGCCGGCTTGCAGACCATGGCGCAGCCCGCGCCCAGCGCCGCGCCAAGCTTGCGGGCGATCATCGCGTTGGGGAAGTTCCACGGCGTGATGGCGCCCACGACGCCGACGGGCGCGTGCGTGACCATGATGCGCTTGTCGGTCCAGGGCGAGGGGATCATGTCGCCGTAGACGCGCCGCGCCTCCTCGGCGAACCACTTCACGAAGGCCGCGCCGTAGGCGATCTCGCCCTTCGCCTCGGCGAGCGGCTTGCCCATCTCGCGGCACAGCAATTCGCCGAGCGCGGCCTGGTTCTCCATCATCAGGCCGTAGAGCTTCATCATCAGCGCGCCGCGCTCGGCCGCCGGCATCGCCGAGTAGGCGCGGAACGCCTCCTGCGCCTTGGCGACGGCGCGCGCGGTCTCGGCGCGGCCCATCTTCGGCACCGTGCCCAGCTTCTCGCCGGTCGAGGGGTCGTTCACGTCCAGCGTCTCGCCCGCGTCGGCGCCGGTCCAGGCGTCGCCCACGAGGCACTGCTCGATCATGAAGTCCCGCCAGCCGCGCGGTTGCTCACGGCTCCACGTCATGTCCTGCGCCGCCATGCTCGGCTCCTCCTTCCGATCTGTCAGCTTGAAACGCAGGGTTCGCAGGAATCGATCCCGAGGTCCAGCCGCGCCCATCCGGGCTCCCACGTTTGGTCGAATTGACCCCTCACGCTTCCGTGAAGACCATGGCCCCTCGTCCGAAGGAGGTTTCCCATGCTGAAAGCGATGCTCGCCGCCGCGCTCCTCGTCGCGGCCGCCGCGGCGCCGTCGGCCGCAAAGGACCGGCCGTTCCGCGGAGCCGTGAAGATCGCGGTCCTGCTGTGCAAGTACTCCGACGCGCCGACCCCGGCGAAGAACCGCGCCTTCTACGAGGAGCTCTTCATCAAGAGCGACACGGGCGGCGTCGCTGACTACTGGCGCGACGTCTCCTACGGCTCGGTCACGCTCGACGGCTCGACCGTGCGCGGCTGGTTCACCCTCGATCAGACCGAGGCCCAGGCCCGCGCCTATGGCGGCGGCGGCAGCCCTGACCGCGGCAAGAAGCACAGCGACTGCGTGGCGAAGGCGAACCAGATGGGCCAGGGCCCGGCGCCGGACGCGGATGTCGTCGTCGTCGTCACCAGCCCCGGCATCGACGCCTTCGGCGGCGGGGGCCGCGCCTTCATGGGCGAGGACGCCACCACCGGGCTCATCGCCCACGAGGTCGGCCACGGCCTGTCGCTCAACCATTCCTATTCCGACGACGACGCCCACTGCAACGCGACCTGGGCCACGCGCGGCGAGTACGACGACCAGTGGGACATGATGAGCTACGGCGACGTCTGGGCCGCGAACCATCCGCAGTTCGGCCTCGGCGCACCGTGGCTCAACGCCTACCACCTAGACCGCATGGGGTGGCTGCGGCGCGACAAGGTGCTGCGCTTCGGCGCCGACGGCGACTACGACCGCGTCGTCACGCTCTCGGCGCCGAGCCGGCCGGGCGCCGCGGGCTATTCCCTCGTCCGCATCCCCTTCGACCCCAACGACCTCAAGCGCTACTACACGGTGGAGTATCGCGTGGACGAGAGCTGGGACGCCGCGATCCCCGGCGATGCGATCATGATCCACGAGATCGACGACCGCACGCGCTTCCGCTGCTCGGACGGCGACGACCGGGGTCGCGCCTATCGCAGCTATCTGGTGCGCGCGGGCGGCCCCGACCGGACGCCGGAGGAGTCGATCGACATGAACGGCGTGCGCGTCGACCTCGTCTCGAAGGATCCCGCCGCCGGCACGGCGCGCGTGCGCATCCGCTCCGAGCGGCCCGACCGCTGCGTCCGGGGCCTCGTCTGGCGCGCGGCGCGCCCCGCCGATCACGTCTGCGTCTCGCCGTCGCGCCGCAACGCCGTGCGGCATGAGAACCAGTCGGCGGCCCTGCACCGCCAGCCCGGCGGCGGCGCCTACGGGCCGGACACCTGCAAGCAGGGCATGGTCTGGCGCGAGGCGTTCCCGGGCGACCGGGTGTGCGTCTCGCCCCAGAGCCGCGCCACGGCGCGCGCGGAGAACCGCGGCGCGTTCGAACGGCGCATCGGCGGCGCGGCCTACGGGCCGAACGCCTGCGCGAGCGGCCATGTCTGGCGCGAGGCCGACATCCGAGACTGGGTCTGCGTGCCGGCCCAGCGCCGCGACGAGGTGCGCGAGGAGAACCGCCTCGCGGCCTCGCGCCGCCAGCCCGGCGGCGGCGCCTACGGGCCCGACACCTGCCGCCAGGGCTTCGTCTGGCGGGACGCCTTCCCCGGCGACCGCGTCTGCGTCAGCCGCGCCGCCCGTTCCGCCGCCGCGGCCGACAACGCCGCGGCCAACGGCCGCCTCGCCGACAAGGGAGCCTGAACCATGGTCCGCATCGCCCTCGCCGCCCTCGCGCTCGCCCTCGCTGCGGGCGCGGGCTCCGCCCATGACGGGATCGAGAACCGCACCGGGCTGCGCTCGGCGCCCGTCATCGCCAGCAACATGCGCGAGCTGGGGTTAGAGCCCGGCGCGGTGACGCTCGACGGCGCCGAGGCCCGCGTGGCGGTCACCGCGCAGGGACGGCCCGCCGTGCTCTCGATAGACCGCGTCACCGGCGCGGCGCGGATGCTTTCGGGCGACGCGGCGGCCGTCGCGCCGCTGAAGGCGCGGCTCGGCCGGAGCTGGCTCGGCGCGGCGCCGCTCGACCGCCCCGCCGTGGCGCTGGACCCCGGCGCCGCCGCGCGCGTCCCGACCCTGCGGCCGCAACTCTCGCCGCAGGGCGCGCAACCCGCGCCGCGCGCGCTCCGCATCCAGCCGCAGAACTGAGGGGGGCCGCCCCCGGCGCTCAGCCTGCGACGGGGCGCGCCGGCGTTCCGGCGACCCGCGCGCCGGCGGCGACGTCGCGCGAGACCACGGCCCCCGCCGCGACCAGCGCGCCGTCGCCCACCGTCACGCCGGGCAGGACGATTGCGCCGGCCCCGATCCAGACGTCCTCGCCGATCGTCACCGGGCGGCCCCATTCCAGCCCCTTGCGGCGACCGGCGGCGTCGCGCGGGTGGTCGGCGGTCAGGAGCATCGCACCCGGCCCGATCAGCGTCCGTGCGCCCACGACGATGGGCGCGACGTCGAGCATCACGCAGCCGAAGTTGACGAAGACGCCGTCCCCGAGGCGGATGTTCCAGCCATAGTCGACATGCAGCGGCGGGCGCGCGACGACGCCCTCTCCCACCGCGCCGAGCCGCTCGCGCAGCAGGGTCAGCAAGGTCTCGGGCGGCGCCGCCGCCGCCGCGGCGTAGCGCAGCGACCAGGCCGCCGCCGCGGTCGTCTCGGCGACGAGTTCGGGGTCGTCGGCGCGATAGGGCAGCCCCGCGAGCATCCTCGCCTTCTCGCTGCGCCCGTCGCCGCCGTCGCCGCTCATTCGAAGAAACGGTGGTCGCCGATCACCGCGGTCTGCTTGAGATTGCGCGTCCAGCCCGGCCGACCCATCCGCTTGGGCAGGAAGTAGAGCGCGCCGTGGGTGGGGTCCTCGGTCTGCCCCGCCATCACCCGCGCCGCCGCCCGCGCCGACAGCGCGAAGGCCTGCATGTTGCTCGGTTCGTCGACGCGCCCGTCGCACCACCAGGAAAACTGGCACGAGCCGCCGCCCGTCTGCGTGACGACGCCGCAGACGTCGTCGGGAAAGCGCGGGTCGCGCATCCGGTTGAGGGTGACGTGCGCGACGGCCCGACGGCCCGTCGCCTCCTCGCTGCGCGCCTCGTGATAGACGTTGAGCGCAAGGCAGCCCAGCGCCTCGTTGGCGCTGTCGGGCAGGCCCGCCTGCTGCGCCGCCAGCGCGACCGCCAGCGCCGCGGCGGGCGCCAGCGCGATCATCGCGCGCCTCTCACCGAACGGCCCTCAAGACGCCGCCGTCGACGAACCGACGGCGGCCCCGCCGATGCGGTCGGTGATGCGCGCCGCCGCCCTTCGGACCATGGGGCCGACCTCCGCCACGCGGTCGTGGGGCAGCCGCACGCAGGGCCCCGAGATCGACACGCCGGCGACCGCCTCGCCATGGGCGTTGCGGATCGCCGCCGCCACGCAGCGCATGCCCAGATTGCGCTCCTCGTCGTCGAGCGACCAGCCGCGGGCGCGGATGCGCTCAAGATCGGCGAAGAGCGCCGCGGGGGAGGCGAGCGTGTTCGGCGTGAACTCCGGCAGGCCGACCTTCTGCAGCCGCCGCTCGACCTCCGCCTTGCCCATCGCCGCGAGCAGCGCCTTGCCGATGCCGGAGGCGTGCATGTGCGCCCGCGCGCCGGGGCCGAAGAAGGCCCGTATCGGGTGGCTGGTCTCGACCTGGCTGACGAACACCACCTCGCCGCCGTCCGGCACCGCGACGTTGGCCGTCTCGCCGGTGAGCTCGACCAGCTCGCGCATCACGTCGCGCGCGGCGTCCACAACCCGCGTCTGGCGCAGGAACGAGCTGCCGGTGCGGAACGCCTCGACGCCGATGGTCCACAGGTTCGTCGCCTCGTCGAAGGCGACGTAGCGGCTCGCCTCCAGCGTCGTCAGCAGACGGTGCGCGGTGGAGGGCGGCGTCCCCGTGCGCAGCGCGAGGTCGGAGAGCGTCGCGCTGTCCTGCCGCGCGAGCGCCGTCAGCAGGCCGAGCGCGCGCTCCAGCGACTGCACGGCGCCGCCTCGGTCGACGTCCGCGCCGCGGGGCCGCCCCCTTGGCCTCTTGACCGTCACGTTCATCGCGTGCTCCCCGGAGCGAATGCCCGACTCCTGCCGCGCCGCGCCTGCGCGCGCAACGCAAAAATATCTTCCGCATTGCACCTAAACCGGTTGTGAAAAAATGAAAATCCATCCAGAACAAAGCTCTAGTCATATTTTCTGCTTTGCGGAAAATAATCTCAGAAAAATTGCGTTCCGCTGCGATTCGCGTCATTGATCGCCCGACACGAGAAACGGGCCTCACACCACGGGAGAACGCGCCATGCAGGGTCAGAATCCGGTTTTCATCCCCGGCCCCACCAACATCCCCGATCGTCTGCGCCATGCGATGAACATGCAGACGCTCGACCACCGCGCGCCCGACTTCGTCGACCTGCTCACGCCGGTCCGCGCCGGCCTCAAGAAGGTGCTCAAGACCGAGACCGCCGAGGTCGTGACCTTCCCCGGCAGCGGCACCGGCGGCTGGGAGGCCGCGGTCAGCAACACGCTCTCGCCGGGCGACACCGTGCTCGCCGCGCGCTACGGCATGTTCTCGCATCGCTGGATCGATCTGTGCCAGCGCCTCGGCCTCAAGGTCCAGGTCATCGAGACCCCCTGGGGCGAGGGCGCGCCGGCCGACCGCATCGGCGAGGCGCTCGCCGCCGACAAGCGCCACGCGATCAAGGCCGTTCTCGCCACCCATAACGAGACCGCGACCGGCGTGAAGAGCGACATCGCCGCCGTGCGCCGCGCCATGGACGCCGCGGGCCACCCCGCGATGCTCTACGTCGACGGCGTCAGCTCGATCGGCTCGATGGACTTCCGCATGGACGAGTGGGGCGTCGACCTCGCCGTGACCGGCTCGCAGAAGGGCTTCATGCTCTACACCGGCATGGCGATCGTCGGCGTCAGCCAGAAGGCGCTGAAGGCGATGGAGACGGCGGCCTGCCCGCGCGCCTATTTCGACTTCCGCGAGATGATCGGCGCCAACGCCAGGGGCGGCTACCCCTACACGCCGCCGCTCCAGCTCCTGTTCGGCCTCGGCGAGAGCCTCAAGATGCTGCTCGACGAGGAGGGCCTCGACGCCGTCTTCGCGCGACACCACCGCATGGCCGAGGGCGTGCGCCGCGCCGTCGCCGCCTGGGGCATGAAGCTCTGCGCCCACCGCCCCGAGCTCTGCTCCGACACCGTGAGCGCGATCTACGTCCCCGAGGGCTTCAAGAGCGAAGCGCTGGTGAACCACGCCTTCAAGACCTACGGCATGTCCTTCGGCGTGGGCCTCGGCGAGATGGCCGGCCGCGCCTTCCGCATCGGCCATCTGGGCTCGCTCACGCCGTCGATGGCGCTCTCGGGCCTCGCGACCATTGAAATGGCCATGGCGGACCTCAACTACCCAATAACGCTTGGCGCCGGCGTGGCCGCGGCGCAGGATTTCTACCGCACCACCGCCAGCGTCCCCCAGCAGAAGGCGGCCTGACCGATGCGCGGAGAAGACGATCTCGACCTTCCGACCTACGCGGATGTCGCGGCGGCGCATGACCGCATCAAGCCCTACATCCACAACACGCCGATCCTGACGTCGCAGACCTTCAATGCGATGACCGGGGCCGAGCTCTTCTTCAAATGCGAGAACTTCCAGAAGGCCGGCGCGTTCAAGGCGCGCGGCGCCTCCAACGCGGTGTTCTCGCTCTCCGACGAACAGGCGTCGAAGGGCGTGGCCACGCATTCCTCCGGCAACCACGGCCTGTCGCTCTCCTACGCCGCCGGCCGGCGCGGCATCCCCTGCAAGGTCGTGGTGCCCCGCACCGCGCCCGAGGCCAAGAAGGCGGCCATGCGCGGCTACGGCGCCGAGGTGATCGAGTGCGAGCCCTCGACCTCCTCGCGCGAGGCGGTGTTCGCCGAGGTGGTCGCGTCCACCGGCGCCGAGTTCGTCCACCCCTACAACGACCCGCGCGTCATCGCCGGCCAGGGCACCTGCGCCAAGGAGATGTTCGAGGAGCTCGGGCCGCTCGACGCCGTGATCGCCCCCATCGGCGGCGGCGGCATGGTCTCCGGCTCCTGCCTCGCGCTCGCGCATCTCTCGCCGTCGACGAAGATCTACGCCGCGGAGCCCGAGCAGGCCGACGACGCCTACCAGAGCTTCAAGACCGGCAAGATCGTCGCCTACGACGCGCCGGTGACCATCGCCGACGGCCTGAAGGTGCCGCCGAAGGAGCGCACCTTCCATTTCCTGAAGAACTACGTCACCGACGTGCTGCTCGCCTCAGAGCAGGAGATCATCGACGCCATGTATCTCACCTGGCAGCGCATGAAGATCGTGATGGAGCCGTCCTGCGCCGTGCCGCTCGCCGCGATCCTGCGCAACAGGGAGGTCTTCGCCGGCAAGCGCGTCGGCGTCGTGGTGACGGGCGGCAACGTCGATCTCGACAAGCTGCCCTGGATGAAGAGCTGAACCTGATCGAAGTCCGACGGGAGGACCCAATCAATGAACGCACCGGCAAAGTTCGACGCCTACGAAGTGGGCTATGACATCCCGGCCATTCCGGGCATGGACGAGAAGGACATCCAGACCCCCTGTCTGATCGTCGATCTCGACGCCTTCGAGCGCAACGTCAAGAAGATGGGCGACTGGTGCAAGGCGCATGGCGTGCGCCACCGCGTCCACGGCAAGATGCACAAGTCCGTCGACGTCGCGAAGTACCAGATCGAGCACGGCGGCGCCGTCGGCGTCTGCTGTCAGAAGGTCAGCGAGGCCGAGGCCTTCGTGCGCGGCGGCGTGACCGACGCCATGGTCTCCAACCAGGTGCGCGACCCCGCCAAGATCGACCGTCTCGCCCGCCTGCCGAAGCTCGGCGGCCGCGCGATCTGCTGCGCCGACGACCTCGCCAACATCGCCGACCTCTCGGCGGCGGCGGTGAAGCACGGCACGCAGATCGAGGTGCTGGTCGAGATCGACTGCGGCGCCGGGCGCTGCGGCGTCACCACCACCCCCGCCGTGGTGGAGATCGCCAAGGCCATCGACGCCGCGCCGGGGCTGAAGTTCGCCGGCATCCAGGCCTATCAGGGCGCGATGCAGCACCTCGACAGCTACGACGAGCGCAAGGCCAAGATCGACCTCGCCGTGGCGATGGTGAAGGACGCCGTGGATGCGCTGAACGCCGAGGGGCTGGAGTGCGACATCGTCGGCGGCGGCGGCACCGGCTCCTACTACTTCGAGGGCACCTCGGGCGTCTACAACGAGCTGCAGTGCGGCTCCTACGCGTTCATGGACGCCGACTACGGCCGCATCCTCGACAAGGACGGCAAGCGCATCGATCAGGGCGAGTGGGAGAACGCGCTGTTCCTGCTCACCTCCGTCATGTCCCACGCCAAGGCCGACAAGGCGATCTGCGACGCCGGCCTCAAGGCGCAGTCGGTGGACAGCGGCCTGCCGGTGATCTTCGGCCGGACCGACGTGAAGTACGTCAAGTGCTCCGACGAGCACGGCGTCATCGCAGACCCCGAGGGCGTGCTGAAGGTCAACGACAAGCTGCGCCTCGTGCCCGGCCACTGCGACCCGACCTGCAACGTCCATGACTGGTATGTCGGCGTGCGCGGCGGCAAGGTCGAGACGCTCTGGCCCGTGACCGCCCGCGGCAAGGCCTACTGATCCCCAGGGGCGGCGCGCACGGCGCGCGCCGCCCCGCCGAGGCCTCGCCAAGACATCCGCCGGCGCTGCGCCGCGGAAGCGACCCGCGCCCCCTCTCCCGCCCCGCGGGAGAGGGCCGGGGTGAGGG
>CAYGUQ010000089.1:0-11081 GCA_964352995.1 uncultured Rhodobacterales bacterium | reverse complement strand
ACAATATTCAGGGAAAGGTCGGTCCATTCGAGCTCGACATACATAATCCGGTCTTTCTCGTATCTGGCCTGTCGATCATTGCGTTCGTTTTTCTGACGCTGGCATTTCAGAATGTCGCGGAGCCGTTCTTCACGGCGATTCGCGACTGGATGACCAGCTCGCTCGACTGGTTCTTTCTTTCCGCCGCCAACGTCTTCGTGATCTTCTGTCTTGGGCTGATCGTCTCGCCGTGGGGTTCGGTGCGTCTCGGCGGCCCGGACGCGACGCCCGACTACAGCTACACCGGATGGTTCGCGATGCTGTTCGCAGCCGGGATGGGCATCGGCCTGATGTTCTACGGCGTGTCAGAGCCGATCTCGCACTTCTCCTCCAGCGTCGCGGAGAACGCCGGCGCGCCGGGGAGCTGGGCGCCGCTCGGCGGCGCAGCCGGCGATCAGGCGGAGGCGGCGCGGCTCGGAATGGCCGCGACGATCTTCCACTGGGGCCTTCACCCGTGGGCGATCTACGCCGTCGTTGCACTGTCGCTGGCGCTCTTCAGCTACAACAAGGGGCTGCCGCTGACGATCCGCTCGGCGTTCTACCCGCTGCTTGGCGAGCGGGTCTGGGGCTGGCCGGGGCACGTCATCGACATCCTCGCCGTCTTCGCGACGCTGTTCGGCCTCGCGACCTCGCTGGGCTTCGGCGCCGAGCAGGCGAACGCCGGCCTAGACTACCTCTTCGGCATCCCCTCGACCGACGTCTCGAAGGTGATCCTGATCGCCGCCATCACCGGCGTCGCGCTGGTCTCGGTGCTCGCGGGGATGGATGCGGGCGTGAAGCGCCTGTCGGAGGCGAACATGGTGCTGGCCCTGCTCCTGCTGGTGTTCGTCGTGGCCGTGGGGCCGACGCTGGCCGTCTTCACCGGCTTCGCCGACAGCCTCGTCGCCTATATCGGCTACCTGCCGGCCCTCTCGATGCCCTTCGGACGCGAGGACGCCAACTTCTCGCAGGGCTGGACCGCGTTCTACTGGGCGTGGTGGATCTCCTGGTCGCCCTTCGTCGGCATGTTCATCGCCCGCGTCAGCCGGGGCCGCACGGTGCGCGAATTCCTCATCTGCGTGCTGATCATCCCGTCGCTGGTCTGCGTGCTGTGGATGAACGCCTTCGGCGGCGTGGCCATCGGGCAGATCCTCAACGACGGCTACCAGGCAGTGACCGAGGCGCCGCTTGAGCTGAAGCTCTTCGCGATGCTCGACGCGCTGCCGCTCGCCTCGATCACCTCGTTCATCGGCATCGTTCTCGTGATCGTCTTCTTCGTCACGTCGTCGGATTCGGGCTCGCTGGTGATCGACACCATCACCGCCGGCGGCAAGGTCGACGCGCCGGTGCCGCAGCGCGTGTTCTGGTGCGTGTTCGAGGGGCTGGTGGCCATCGCGCTGCTGCTCGGCGGCGGCCTGACGGCGTTGCAGGCCATGGCGGTCTCGACCGGCTTCCCGTTCACGATCGTGCTGCTGATCATGTGCGTCGCCATCGTCATGGGGTTGCGCAGCGAGCCGCGGCGCGCCTGAGAGGCCTCCCGCCGCGGGCGGCGACGCCCGTGGCCCTGCGCTCTGGACGCAGGCCGCGCGGCGCCCGACAACAGTGCGCATGACCCAGTTCGACACCGCCTTCGCGCGCGCCCAGTTCCCCGCCTTCTCCGACCCGGCCATAGAGGGCTGGGGCTTTTTCGAGAACGCCGGCGGCAGCTACCCCTGCCGCCAGACCATCGACCGGCTGACGCGGTTCTACACCCGCACCAAGGTCCAGCCCTATGCGCCCTATCCGCTCTCGATGGCGGCGGGCGCGGCGATGGACGAGTCCTACGAGCGCCTCGCGCCGATGCTGGGCGTCGACGCAGACGAGCTGCACTTCGGGCCTTCCACCACGCAGAACGCCTACGTCCTCGCGCAGGCTTTCCGCGAGATGTGGAGCGAGGGCGACGAGATCGTCGTCACCAACCAGGACCACGAGGCCAATTCCGGGCCCTGGCGCCGCCTCGCGCAGCGCGGGATCGTGGTGCGCGAATGGAAGGTCGATCCCGAGACCGGCTCGCTCGACCCCGCCGCGCTCGACGCGCTGCTGTCGGCGCGCACGCGCCTCGTCGCCTTCCCGCACGCCTCCAACATCGTCGCCGAGATCAATCCGGTCGCCGAGATCGCCGCGAAGGCGCACGCCGCCGGCGCGCTCGTCTGCGTCGACGGCGTGAGCTACTGCGGCCACGGCCTGCCGAACGTTGCGGAGACGGGCGCCGACATTTACCTCTTCTCCGCCTACAAGACCTTCGGGCCGCATCAGGGCGTCATGGTGCTGCGCCGGGAACTCGCCGACAGGCTGCCGAACCAGAGCCACTGGTTCAACGCCGGCGCGATCCGCAAGAAGCTCGTCCCCGCCGGTCCCGACCATGCGCAGGTCGCCGCGATGGCGGGCGTCGCCGACTACATCGAGGCGCTGCACACCCGACACTTCGCGCAGGGCGGCGCGCCCGACGTAACCGCCGCCCGCGTGCACGATCTGATGCGCGCGCGGGAGGTCGAGCTTCTGGCGCCGCTGATGGACTGGCTGCGGGGCCGCAACGACATCCGGGTGCTCGGCCCGACAGACCCCGCCCGCCGCGCGCCGACGGTGGCCGTCGTGGCGAGTCGCCCGGGCGAGGAGCTGGCCGCAGCGCTCGCCGAGCATCGCGTGATGGCCGGCGGCGGGCACTTCTACGCCCGGCGCCTGATCGAGGCGATGGGCGTCGACTAGGCCCACGGCGCGCTGCGCCTCTCGTTCCTCCACTACACTAGCGAGGCCGAGATCGCCCGACTGGTCGACGCGCTCGACGCGGTGCTGTGACGCCGCAGGAGCGCCGGCCTGCGCCGCCTGCGGTCCCGCGCGTTGACCGGGAGGCGGCGCAATGACCGTCCGCGACGCCGGAGCCGCGCGATGAGGATCGTCGGCGGCAGGCTGCGGGGCAGGGCGCTCGCCGCGCCGGGCGCTGCGGGCGGCGGGGCGGCGCATCTGCGCCCCACCTCGAACCGTGTGCGCGAGGCGCTCTTCAACCATCTCGCGCATGGCGGCTACGCCGAGCCGCCGCCGCCGGAGGGGATGCGCGTGCTCGACCTTTTCGCCGGCACGGGCGCGCTCGGGCTTGAGGCGCTGTCTCGCGGCGCCGTCCATTGCCTTTTCGTGGACGACCATGGTCCAAGCCGCGCGCTCATCCGCGAAAGCGTCGAGGCGCTGGGCCTGATCGGTTCGTCCAAGATCTACCGCCGCGACGCGACCGCCCTAGGCCCCTGCCGCGGCGCCTCCTACGACCTCGTCTTCCTCGATCCGCCCTACCGCAAGGGGCTCGCAGCGCCGGCGCTCGCCGCCGCGGCCGAAGGGGGCTGGCTGTCCCCCGCGGCGCTCGCGGTGGTCGAGAGCGCCGCCGACGACCCCGAACCTCTCCCCGAAGGTTGGGAGACGGAGGACGACCGGCGCCATGGCGAGACGCGCGTGCGGGTGCTGCGCAGAACCGCGTGAGGCCCCGTTGACCGCGGCCCCCGCCCGCGCGAGAAGGCGGCCATGGCCCAGCCCCCCATTCTCACCCTGACGGACGTCTCGCTGACCTTCGGCGGCGCGCCGCTCTTCTCCGGCGCCTCGCTGAGCGTCGGGCCGGGAGAGCGCGTGGGCGTCGTCGGGCGCAACGGTTCCGGCAAGTCCACCCTGCTCAAGATCGCCGCAGGGCTGGTCGAGGCCGACAGCGGGGCGCGCTTCGTGCAGCCCGGCGCGAAGGTCGCCTACCTGCCGCAGGAGCCCGATCTCTCCGGTTTCGAGACCCTCGGCGGCTATGTGTCCGCCGGTCTCGCGCCCGAGGAGGCGTGGCGGGCCGAGATGGCGATGGAGGGTCTCGCGGTGCGCGCCGAGGTGCCGACCGCCGGCGCCTCTGGCGGCGAGCGCCGCCGCGCCGCGCTCGCCCGCCTCATCGCCGGCGAGCCCGACCTGATGCTGCTCGACGAGCCCACCAACCACCTCGACATCGCCGCAATCGAGTGGCTGGAGGACTTTCTGGGCGAGACCCGCACCGGCTTCGTGCTGATCTCGCACGACCGCGCGCTGATGGCGAAGCTCACCCGCGCGACGCTCTGGGTCGACCGGGGCGTCGTGCGCCGCCTCGACAGCGGCTTCGGGGCCTTCGAGGCCTGGCGCGACAAGGTCTTCGAGGACGAGGAAGCCGAGCGCCACAAGCTCGACCGCCTCATCAAGCAGGAGGCGAAATGGGCCGTGGAGGGCATTTCCGCCCGCCGCACCCGCAATCAGGGCCGCGTCCGCCGCCTCGCCGCGCTGCGTGAGGAGCGCCGCGCCCAGGTCGCCCGCACCGGCGTCGGCGCCATGGCGCTGAGCGGCGGCGAGACCTCCGGCAAGCTGGTGGCCGAACTCAAGGGCGTCTCCAAGAGCTTCGGCGACAAGACAATCGTGCGCGACTTCTCCACCCGCGTCGCCCGCGGCGACCGCGTCGCGCTCGTCGGCCCCAACGGCGCCGGCAAGACGACGCTGCTGAAGCTCATCACCGGCGAGCTCGCGCCCGACGCCGGGTCCGTCCGCCTCGGCGCCAATCTCGAGATGGCGCTCTTCGACCAGAACCGCGCCGCGCTCGACCTCGACGCGACGCTTTGGGAGACGCTGACCGGCGCCGCCGACATCGGCGTCTCGGGGCGCAACGACCAGATACTTGTGCGCGGCCGGCCGAAGCACGTCGTCGCCTATCTCAAGGACTTCCTGTTCGACGAGCGGCAGGCGCGCGGACCGGTGCGCGCGCTCTCGGGCGGCGAGCGCGCGCGGCTGCTGATGGCCAAGCTGATGGCGCGCGAGAGCAACCTGCTGGTGCTCGACGAGCCGACCAACGACCTCGACGTCGAGACGCTCGACCTGCTTCAGGAACTGCTGGGGGATTTCGACGGCACCGTCATCCTCGTCAGCCATGACCGCGACTTCCTCGATCGCGTCGCCACCAGCGTCATCGCCTGGGAGGGCGAGGGGGCTTGGGTGGAGTACGCCGGCGGCTGGACCGACCATCTCGTCCAGAAGGCCGCAGGGTCGGCCGCAGGGTCGGCGGCGGCGCGTCCCGCCGCACGGCCCCAGGCCGTGCCCGCATCGGGCCCGAAATCCGTCGAGAAGCCCGCGACGAAGCCGGCCCAGCCCGCCGGCAAGCTCAGCTACGCCCAGACGCGCCGGCTCGACCTGCTGCCCGCCGAGATCGACCGGCTGGGCTTCGAGATCGGCCGTCTGGAGCAGTTCCTCGCGCAGCCCGACCTCTATGCGAAGAACCCGGCCGCCTTCGACAAGGCGACGCGGGAGCTCGCCGCCCGCCAGAAGACGCTGGCGGAGGCCGAGGACGAGTGGCTGGAGCTGGAGGGCCTGCGCGAAGCCGCCGGCTGATGCGCCCCGGCGCCGCCCTGCCCGAACCGACGACGCTCGCGCGGCGACAGGCGTCTGAACCGGCCGAAGACCCGGCCGGGCGGCGCGCTACTCCGCGGCGTCGGCGTAGGCGCGCGGCGGGAAGGCGATGGGGCCGGGCGCGGGCGGCGCGGCCTCCCACAGGATTTCCGGCGGCGCGATGCGCGCGGCGGCGGAGCGCAGTCGCCTGTCGTCCTGCGCCTGCGCGCCGCCGGCCAGCGTGACGACCAGCCAGTCGACGCCGCGCCAGAACCACACCCGCGCCGCCAGCGCCGAGGGCGTCACGACCAGCGTCAGCACCGTCGAGACGCCCAGCCCGAAGACCACCGCGGTCGCGAGCTGCGTCCACCACAGCGCCACCGGCGCGCCCACCGACACGACGGCGCCGTAGAGCGCGGCCCAGCCCGCCGCCGAGAACGGCCCGGCCGCCGTCAATGCGGCGAATCCCGGCCCGAAGCCGCCGAAGTCGACGCTCGCGGCGAACATCATCGGCGCGAGGCCCGCCATGGTCGTGATCGTCGTCAGCATCACCGGGCGGATGCGCGTCTCGGCCGTCCGCACGATGGCCTGCAGCGGCGGCATGGAGCGCGTCAACTCCTGGAAGGTGTCGATGAGCACGATGTTGTTGTTCACGACGATGCCGGCCAGCGCGACGATCCCGGTGCCGGTCATGATGATGGAGAAGGTCTGGTCCATCACCATCATGCCGATCAGCACGCCCGTGACCGACATCACCACCGCGCTCAGCACCAGCACGGAGTTGTAGACGCTGTTGAACTGCGCGAGCAGGATCGCGAACATCAGCCCCAGCGCGCCGGCGAATGCGGTCATGAGGAACTGCTGGCTTTCCTCCTGCTCCTCTTGATCGCCCTGGAACACCGGTCGCACGCCCTTGAGCGGGTTCTCCTGCAGGGACGCGGCGACCTCGGCGATCTTCTCGTTGACGTTCACGCCCGGGTCGACGTTGGCCTTCACGACGAGGATGCGCGAGCCGTTCATCCGGGTGATCTCGGCGAGCGCCGGCGCCGGCGTCACGTCGACGAGGTTGCTCAGCGGCACGAGGCCCATCTGCGTGCGCAGCTTCACCCGCTCCAGCGTCGTCAGCACGCGGTCGTCTTCGGGAAAGCGCACTCGGATGTCGATCTCGTCGTCGCTGTCGTCCGGCCGCATCACGTCGAGGAGCGCGCCGCGCGTCACGAGGCTGACGACCGCTCCGATGGTCTGCACGTCGGCGCCGAACCGTCCCGCCGCTTCGCGGTCGACCTTCACGCGCCAGTCGATGCCGGGCAGGGGGCGCGTGTCCTCGATCTCGCGCAGGCCCTCGATGCGCGACAGCCGGTCGGAGAGTTCGCCCGCCGCCGCCTGCAGCGCCGCCCAGTCGAAGCCTTCGAGGCGGATCTGGATCGGCTTGCCCTGCTGCGGGCCGTCCTTCTGCTCGGAGAGCTCGACGATGACGCCCGGCGCCCTCTGCGCGCGCTCCAGTATCTCGGCGAGGATCGTCTTGCCGTCGCGGCGGTGGCCCCAGCGCTCAAGCTCGAACTGCAGTTCGCCGATGCTGTCCTTCGGGCCCTCGCCGCCCTGCTTCTGCAGCCCGCCGTCGCCGGCGAAGGTGAAGAGCGCCGCCACGCCGTCGACGCCCAGCACCCGCTGCTCGACGTCGGCGACGAGCCTGTCCTTCTCCGCCATCGAGAGGTTCCCGCGCGCGCGCACGTAGAGGATGGCGCGCTGGGGCTCGGTCTCGACGAAGAACTCCACGCCGCGATTGTGGTCGGAGAAATAGGTGAACACGCCGATCATGCCCGCCACGGCCGCGCAGATGGCGAGCGCGGGGCCGAACGGGTTCAGGACGATAAGCGCGATGAACCGGCCGAAGAGGCCGCGCCGCGGCGCGCCCGGCAGCGGCCGCGGGCCGCGCCGCAGGAAGCGGCCGCCGAGCCCGCGCAGCGCGCGGCCGGCGCCGACGGAGACCCGGCCGAACGCGCCGCCCAGCACCGGCAGGAAGATCAGCGCGACCACAAGCGAGGCGGAGAGCACGAAGATCAGCGTGATCGGCAGCTGCCCCATGAACTGCCCCGGCATCCCCGGCCAGAACAGCATCGGCAGGAAGGCGCAGAGCGTCGTCGCCGTCGACGAGGTCACCGGCCAGAACATCCGCTTCGCCGCCTCGCCGTAGGCCTCCTCGGGCTCGGCGCCCTCGGTCATGCGCCGGTCGGCGTATTCCGAGACGACGATGGCGCCGTCGACGAGCATCCCGACCGCGAGGATCAGGCCGAACATCACCATGTTGTTGACGCTCATGCCGAACGCCGCCAGCACCGCGAAGGTCAGCAGGAACGACAGCGGGATCGACAGCCCTACGAGCCCCGCCGACCGCCCGCCCAGCGTCAGCACGACCACGAGGATGACGAGCGCCACCGCGGTCAGCACCGAGCCTTCGAGCTGGCCGACCATGTCCTGAACCTCGATCGACTGGTCCATCGAGAAGGTGACGTCGACCGACGAGCGCAGCGCGTCGGGCCATGTCGCCTCGATCTCGCGCGCCCGCGCCTTCACCTCCTCGACGGTGTCGATGATGTTGTAGCCGAGCCGCTTCTTGACCTGCAGCGCCACGGTCGGCTGGCCGTTGTAGCGCGCGACGCTGGTGCGGTCCTCGAAGGTGCGGCGGATCTCGGCGATGTCGGCGATGGTCACGACCCGGTCGCCTGAGACGCGCACCGGCGTCTCGTAGATTTCCCGCGCCGTCTCGAAATTGCCCGGCACCCGCAGCGAGAACCGCCCGCTGGCGCTCTCCACCGCGCCGGCCGCGACGAGCGCGTTGTTGGCGCTGACCACCTGCAGCAGCTCGGGCACGGTGACGTCGTAGCTCTCCAGCTTCACGGGATCGACGATCACTTCGACGAGTTCGTCGCGCGAGCCGGCGACGCCGACCTCAAGAACCGGCGTCAGCGCTTCGAGATCGCGCTGCATGTCCTTGGCCAGCTTCTGCAAGGTGCGCTCGGGCGCCGAGCCCGAAAGGCTGATGACGAGGATCGGGAAGGCCGACAGGTTGACCTCGTTGATCGTCGGCTCCAGCGCGTCGGCCGGCATCTCGGCCTGCGCCTCGTCCACGAGCGCACGCACCTGCGCGATGGTGCGCGTCTTGTCCCAGCCGAAGTCGAACTCCAGCACGAGCCCGGCGTGGCCTTCCGAGGCGATGCCCTGCATCTCCTTCATGCCTTCGAGGCCGCGGAGCTTCGCTTCCAGCGGCCGGACCAGCAGCCGCTCGCTGTCCTCGGCCGAGACGCCGGGCAGCCCGACGGAGACGTAGAGCACCGGCACGTCGATGTTGGGGCTGCCCTCCTTGGGAAGCCCGATATAGGCCGCCATTCCCGCGCCGATGCTGAGCAGCACGAGCGCGACGATCATGCGCGCCCTTGCGACGGCCCAGGTGACGACGCCGGTCACGGGCGCGCCTCGGCCAGCGGCGAGGGCCCGTCGGCGGCGTCCGCTCCGGCCTCCGGGGCGGCGGAGGCGTCGTCAGGCGCTTCCGGCCCCGCGTCTCGTCGCGTGGGCGCGACCGGCTGCCCGTCCGAGACGAACTCCTGCCCGACGACGATGACCTCGGCGCGGTCCGGCAGGCCGGAGAGCCACAGCCCGTCGCGCGCCTCCGCGACGATCCCGACCGCGTGGAACCGCGCGACGCCGTCTTCCGCCAGCCGCACGCCAAGCGCGCCGCCGTCGTTCAGCGTCAGCGCCGACTGCGGCAGGAAATGCGCGGGCGTGGCGGGCAGTTCGGCCGTGATCTCGGCGGTCATGCCGTCGCGGATGTCGAGATCGGGGTTCGGCGCGACGGCCTCGACGCGATAGGTTCGGGTCTCGGGGTCGGCCGAGCGCGCCACGAAGCGGATCTCGCCTACGACCGCGCGCCCCGTCGCCAGCCGCGCCGTGGCCGCGCCGCCGACGCGCAACGAGTCCACGTCCGTTTCCGCCGCATAGCCGATCAACTTGATGGGGTCGAGCGAGAGCAGCGTGGCGCAGACCGAGCCTTCCTGCAGCAGCGCGCCGCGCTCGGCGGTGTCGCTCTCGAGAACGCCGGCGAAAGGCGCCGCCATGACGAGCCGCCCCATGGCGATCTCGGCGCGCATCAACTGGGCGCGCGCGGCTTCGAGCTGGGCGGCCTTGGTCAGCGATTCGGTCTCGGCCGTGAAACCCTTGTCGCGCAGGCGCACGGCGGCGGCGTGCTCGACTTCGGCCTGGCGCAGATTCGCCTGCGCCTCGGCGAGGTTTGCAGGGCGTTCGCCAGGGTCGATCTCGCAGAGCGCGTCGCCGGCGGCCGCCAACGCGCCGGCGCGCAGCGGCTCCGACGCGACGAGCCCGCCGATCTCGGCGCGCACCTCCACCCGGCGGTCGGCCTCCGTCGCGCCGCGCAGGACGAGCGTGCGCGCATGGGGCTCGGCCACGCTCAGCACCGTCACCACCGACGCCGCGGACCCGGCCGCGAAAGCGGGGCCGGCCGCAAGAACGGTCGCCGCGAGAGCCGGGGCGAGCATCGGGGCGCCGAGCGCCTTCATCGTCCTGCTGAGCCGCATGTTGCTTCCAAAATGACGTCGCGCCCGATCGATCGGCGCAGCCACCTTAATGTAAGAGGCGCTTGCGCGAAAGCGAGGGGCGCTGCGACCTCTTCACTGGCGCGCGATGAGGCTGCGCTGGCGCGCCGACGCCCTCGCCGGCCGCCGGTCCGACATGCTATCCCGGTGCCGCGACATCGGAGGGAAGGGTGAGCGCCATGTCCACGACCAGCACCATCTCCAAGAAGGCCGCGATGGCCGATCCGGACCAGACCAGCGAGAACCAGCCGCGCCGGAGCCGGATGACGGTGCCGAAATTCGCGTCTCGCAAGGGCGGCGAGCCGCTCGTCTGCCTGACCGCCTACACCGCCCATGTCGCCCGCATCTGCGACCGTCACGCCGACCTGCTGCTCGTGGGCGACTCGCTCGGCATGGTGATCCACGGCATGCCCAACACGCTGGGCGTGACGCTGGAGCACATGATCATGCACGGTCAGGCCGTCACGCGCGGGGCCGAGAAGGCGCTCGTGGTGGTCGACATGCCCTTCGGCAGCTTCGAGGAGAGCCCAGAAGCCGCCTTCCGCAACGCCAGCCGCGTCGTCAAGGAGACCGGCTGCACCGCCGTCAAGCTGGAGGGCGGCGTGGAGATGGCGCCGACGATCCGATACCTCGCCCGCCGCGGCATCCCCGTCATGGCGCATATCGGCCTGATGCCGCAGGCGATGAACACCGCGGGCGGCTTCCGCGCCGTGCGCGACGAGGCGCAGTGGGACGCCGTGATCGAGGACGCCAAGGCCGTCGAGGAGGCCGGCGCCTTCTCCATCGTCGTGGAGGGCGTGGCGGAGCCGCTCGCCGACCGCATCACGCAGGCGGTGTCGATCCCCACCATCGGGATCGGCGCATCGGCGAAATGCGACGGGCAGATCCTCGTCTTCGAGGACATGGTGGGCCTGTTCCCGCGCGTGCCGACCTTCGTGAAGCGCTACGGCGCGATGGAGGCGATGATGGACGACGCCGTGTCGCGCTATGCGACCGACGTGCGCGCCCGCGCCTTTCCCGGGGAGGAGCACACCTACGCCGCGCGCCGCGGCGTAGGTG
>CAYGUQ010000088.1:0-11111 GCA_964352995.1 uncultured Rhodobacterales bacterium | reverse complement strand
TGCCGAGCCTCGCCGCGCTCGCCGAGAACCCCGCGCCGGGCCTGCATACGCTCTACGTCTCGCCGCTGAAGGCGTTGGCCGCCGACATCCGGCGCAACCTCGAAGGGCCGGCGCGCGAGATGGCGCTGCCGATCCGCATCGAGGACCGCACCGGCGACACCAAGGCCTCCGTCAAGGCCCGCCAGCGCCGCGACCCGCCGCACATCCTGCTCACAACGCCCGAGTCGCTCGCGCTGCTCGTCGCCTCCGAGCACGCCGCCGAGACCTTCGCGGGCCTGCGCGCCGTGGTGGTGGACGAAGCCCACGCGCTCGCCGAGAGCAAGCGCGGCGACCAGCTCGCGCTCTGCCTGTCGCGGCTGGAGACGCTGGCGCCGGGCCATCGCCGCGTCGGCCTCTCCGCCACCACCGAAGACCCCGAGGGGCTGGCGCGCTGGCTGGCGCCCGAGGGCTGCCGCATCCTCCACGCCCCCGACGGCCCGGACCCCGACATCGCCATCCTCGACGACGCCGGAGACCCGCCCTGGTCCGGCATGGGCGGCCGCTACGCCGCACGGGCGATCTACGAGCGCGTGAAGGCCGCCCGCACGACGCTCGTCTTCATCAACACCCGCGCGCTGGCGGAGCTCTTCTTCCGCGCGCTGTGGGAGGCGAACGCCGAGAACCTGCCGATCGGCCTGCACCACGGCTCGCTCGGCCGCGAGGCCCGCCAGCGCGTCGAGGCCGCCATGGCCGCCGGAGAGCTGCGCGCCGTCGTCTGCACCTCCTCGCTTGATCTCGGCATCGACTGGGGCGACGTCGACCTCGTGATCCAGGTCGGCGCGCCGAAGGGCGTGAAGCGGCTCGTCCAGCGCATCGGCCGCGCCAACCACCGCTTCGACGCGCCCTCGCGCGCCCTCGTCGTCCCCGCCAACCGCCTTGAGGTGCTGGAGTGCCGCGCCGCGCTCGAAGCCGTGCGCGAGGGGCGGCTCGACGGCGAGCCCCGCGCCCCCGGCCGGCTCGACGTGCTCTGCCAGCACATCCTGCTCATGGCCTGCGCCGGGCCGTTCGAGGCGGACGCCCTTTTCGCCGAGATCCGCCGGGCCGGCCCCTACGCCGCCCTCGCCCGAGAGGATTTCGACCGCTGTCTCGATTTCTGCGCCACGGGCGGCTATGCGCTGCGCGCCTACGACGAATGGCGCCGCCTGATGCAGGACGAGAGCGGCCGCTGGCGCCTGCGCGACCCCCGCGCCGCGCGCCGCCTGCGCATGAACGTCGGCACCATCGTCGAGGCCGAGACGCTCAAGGTCCACGCCGGCTCGCGGCGCGGCGGCGGCCGCCTGCTCGGCGAGGTCGAGGAAGCCTTCGCCGCCACCCTCTCGCCCGGCGACACCTTCCTGATCGGCGGCGAGGTCGTGCGCTTCGAGGGCCTGCGCGAGATGTCGCTGCAGGTGACCAAGGCCCCCGGCCGCGACCCGAAGATCCCGGTCTTCGCCGGCGGCAAGCTGCCCATCTCCACCCTGCTCGCCGAGCGCGTCATGGCGATGCTCAACGCGCCCGAGACATGGGGCGCCCTGCCCGCCCCGGTCGCCGACTGGCTGCGCCTGCACGAGCGCCGCTCGCAGTTCCCCCGCGCCGACGACCTGCTGGTGGAGACCTTCCCCCGCGCCGGGCGCTGGTTCATGGCCGCCTGGGGTTTCGCCGGCCGCAACGCGCACCAGACCCTCGGCCTGCTCGCCACCAAGCGCATGGAGGCGCTCGGCCTCGCGCCCCTTGGTTTTCTCGCCAACGACTACGCGGTGCTGGTCTGGAGCCTCGACCCGGTGGACGACCCCGCGCCGATCTTCGCTCGCGAGGGGCTCGCCGAGGGGCTGGAGCAGTGGCTCGCGGAGACGTCCGTGATGAAGCGCGCCTTCCGCCAGGTCGCCGTCGTCTCGGGCCTGATCCAGCGCCGCCTGCCCGGCGAGGTGAAGTCCGGCCGGCAGGCGACCTTCTCCTCCGACATTCTCTACGACACGCTGCGCAAGTACGACCCGGGCCACCTGATGCTCGCCATCACCCGCGCCGAGGCCCAGCGCGGGCTGGTCGATTTCGAGCGCGTCGAGGCGATGCTCGACCGCATCGGCGGCCGCATCCGCCATGTCCGCAGCCCGCGCATGACGCCGCTCTGCGCGCCGCTGCTGATGGAGATGGGCCGCGAGAAGGTGCCCGGCGCCGCCGACGACCGGCTGCTGGAGGAGGCCGCGCTCATCGCCGAGGCCGAAGGCGCAGCCTGAGCGGGCTCAGCAGTTCATGGGTGGAAACGCTGAGGAGGCAGCCGATGGACCGAAGGCGCGTCGCTCGCCCCTTGGCCCGTGCGACCAGCACGGGCCGCGCCCTCCTGCCGGGGCTCCGCCCGTTTGCCGCTGAAATCCCTCCACCGGAGGGATTTCCGGGCGCGGCTCACCCCTCAAGGGAGGGCGCATCGCAACGGCTCGACCCGCGACGCCGTCACAGTTGTTTGCGCCATAAATCGCATCGCTCCGCCGTCCCGAAGCGCCCACCCGAGGGAGGGCGCGGCCCTCAGCCCTGCAGCGGCGTCGTCGTAAGGGCGACGGCCGCCCCCCGCGCCGATCAACCGTCGGACCAGCGGCGTCGCGGCGTCTTGCGCAGCATTATCCGATCATGCTTTGTTCACTCTTATGAACGTCAGCGCGCGCTTCCCGATTCCCGCCAGCGAGGGCCTGGGCTTCCGGCTCGCGGGCCTGGAGGTCGCGGCGCGGCCGTCCGGCGCGCTGTGGGTCCCGTCGCTCGGCCTGCTGGCGGTCGCCGACCTCCATCTCGGCAAGTCCGAGCGCATGGCGCGGCGCGGCGGGGCGCTGCTGCCGCCCTACGAATGCGCCGAGACGCTGGCCCGGCTTGAGGCCGAGGTCGCCGCGCTCGGCCCCGCCTGCGTCGTCTGCGTCGGCGACAGCTTCGACGATGATCGCGCCGCGCGCGCGCTCGACGGCGAGGCCTGCGACCGCCTCGCGGCGCTGGCGCGCGGGCGGCGCTGGATCTGGGTCAGCGGAAACCACGACCCCGCCGCCCCCGGCCTTCCCGGCGAAGCCGTCGCCGAGCACGTAGCGGCCCCCGAGGCGCCCGCTGGCGCGCCCTGCGTCGGCGGGCCGCTCGTCTTCCGCCACATCGCTGCGCCCGACGCCGCGCTCGGCGAGGTGAGCGGGCACTACCACCCCGTCGCCACTCTGGCGACGCGCGGTCGCCGCATCCGCCGGCGCTGCTTTCTGGAGGACGGCCGCCGCGTGATCCTGCCCGCCTTCGGCGCCTTCACCGGCGGGCTCTGCGCCGCCGACCCGGCCTTCGACCCGCTGCTCGGCCCCAGCGCCCGCGCGCTGATGACCGGGCGCAGCGTCTTCCCGGCGCCCCGCGCGGCGCTCCTGGACCGCCGCGGATGAGCCGGGCGAGCGAGGGCGGGGCCCTTCTCCCCCGCGACCCCGCCTTCGTCGAGCGCGTCCGTGCGGAGTTCTCCCGGCAGGGCTTCATGGCGCTGCTCGGCGCCGAGCTCGGCGCGGTCGCGCCCGGCGCGGTGGAGATCGTCCTGCCCATCCGGCCTCAGCTCTCCCAGCAGCACGGCTACGCCCATGCCGGCGCCGCCTGGGCCATCGCCGACAGCGCGGCCGGCTTCGCGGCGCAGACGCTGCTCGGGCCGGGCGACGGCGTGCTGACCGTCGAACTGAAGATCAACCTGCTGGCGCCGGCGCGGGGCGAGCGCCTGATCGCCCGCGGCGCCGTCGAGCGCGCCGGCCGTCGCCTCACCGTCGGCCGCAGCGACGTCTTCGCCGAGGCCGGCGGCGTCGAGACCCGCGTGGCCCTCGCGCTCGGCACGTTCATGACCATGGAGGGGCTCGCCGATGTCTGAAGCCCGGTTTCCGCTCGCCGGCCGCTGCAACTGCGGCGGCGTCGCCTTCACCGTGGACCGTCTGACGAAGGACCGCGCCGCCGCCTGCCACTGCCGCGAATGCCGCCGCGGCTCGGGCCATTTCTGGGCGGCCGTCACCGCGCCCGCCGACGCGCTGCGCTTCTCGGCGGACGCCGCCTTGCGCTGGTGGCGCTCGAGCCCCCGCGCCGAGCGCGGCTTCTGCGCGGTCTGCGGCGGCTTTCTCTTCTGGCGCCCCGATCCTGCGGGCGGCGAGGCGGTCGTCGACATCGCGCTCGGCCTGTTCGACGCCCCGACCGGCGTGCGGCTCGACGCCGACATCTTCACCGCCGAGAAGGGCGACTACTACGAGCTGGGCGCCCTGCCCGCCTTCGCCCATGGCCGGCCCGGCGTCGACTAGCGCCGCGATCCGGCCCGCCCGGCGGGCGGACGCGGGCGCGATCGCGGCCGTCCACGCGCAGGCGTGGCGCGAGAGCTACGGCGGCATCCTCGGCCCCGCCGCGTGGGACGCAGGCGCAGAGGGCCGGAGGCTCAGCCAGTGGCGGCGCATCCTCGCCCGGCCCCGGCAGGGCGGCGGAACCCTCGTCGCGACGCTCGGCGGCGAGACGGTCGGTTTCGGCGCCTTCGGCCCCCAGCGCGAGGACGACCGCCTCGCCGACGGCGAGGTCTACGCGCTCTACCTCCTGAACCGCGCCCAGCGTCTCGGCCTCGGCAGCCGGCTCGTCGCGTCCATGCTCGGGCGGATGCGCGACTGGGGCGCGGCCTCGGTCGACGTCTGGGCGCTGGAGCGCAACGCGAAGGCATGCGCCTTCTACGCCGCCCTCGGCGCCCGTCCCGAAGCGCGGCGCGTCTTCACGATGCACGGCCGCCGCGTCGCCGAGCGCGCCTTCGTCTGGGACGACATCGACGCGGTGGCCGACCGCGCCGAATGAGACGCCGCCTTGGCGCCGCGAAACCGCCCCGAAGCGCCCGTCGTCAGGGCAGGCCGGAGACGCGCCGTCGGCTGTGCGTCGGCGCTGGAAGCTGTGTATTGACAGCCGCTTGCGGCCCGTCGCCGGCGACATGTCGTCGCCCGGCGCGCGACAGTGCTGTCCGGCGGCGCCCTTGCGTCGCGCCGGCGCGTCATGTCCCGCCGCTTCTCGTCGGCGCGTCTTGCGTCGGCGTCACTGGAAGGTGACGCGGTGGCTCCAGGTCTCGCCGTCGCTCAGCGTCAGCGTCACGAAGCCCATCAGCTTGATCATGTCGTAGAAGGTCGCGCGGTCGGAGACTTCGTTGCGCATGAAGAACTCTGTCATGCGCGCCGGCGCCGACAGCTGAGCCATCACCGCCCTCGCCCGATAGAGCGTTGAAAAGATGTCGCCATCCAGCGCCACGATGATCATCTCCTGCGCCTGAGACCCCTTCGCGAAGACCGCGAAGCGCGGCGGCGCGGCGTGTTCGAACTGCTGGCGCGTCACCTGCGTGACGAAGCCGATGCGCACCGCGCGGTCCGCGTCCGGCGCGCCGGCCAGCGTCCGCTCGAACACCTCCGACGACGTGACGGGCGGGTAGTAGTACCCCTCCTCGTCATCGGCATGGGCCGCGGAGGCCATCAGGGCGGCGAGCGCCAACGATATCAAGCGCATGGGGGCGACTCCGTGCAGGCGCCGGCCGGGGCGCGGCGCGAGACTCGCCCGCGCCGCGCCAAGACGCAAGCCCGCAGCGCGCGGCGTCGTCGCCGCGCCTCAGAAGAGGCCCTGCACCAACCCTTGCTCGTCCATCCGGATGCTCTCGGCTGAGGGGACGCGCGGCAGGCCGGGCATGGTCATGATCTCGCCGCAGATCGCGACGATGAACCCCGCCCCCGCGGCCAGCCGCACCTCGCGCACCGGAATCTCGAAACCCTCCGGCGCGCCGCGCAGGTTGGGGTCGGTCGAGAACGAGTACTGCGTCTTCGCCATGCAGACGGGAAGGTGGCCGTAGCCCTCCTTCTCCCACTGTGCGAGCTGATCGCGGATCTTCTTGTCGGCGTGGGCGGCGCCGGCGCGATAGATCTTCTTGCAGATGGTGTCGATCTTCTCGAAAAGCGGCATCTCGTCGGGGTAGAGAGGCTTGAAATCGGCCTTCCCGCTCTCCGCGAGCGCGACAACCTTCTTCGCGAGCTCTTCCGTGCCCTCGGAGCCCTTTGCCCAGTGCTCGCACACCACCGCCTCGCTGCCCAGCGCCGAGACCTGCGCCTGCACCGCCGCGAGCTCGGCGTCGGTGTCGGTGTAGAACCGGTTGATCGCAACCACGGCGGGCACGCCGAAGGACTGCACGTTCTCGATATGGCGCGCGAGGTTGGCGCAGCCCTTCTCCACCGCTGCGACGTTCTCGGTTCCCAGATCGGCCTTCGCGACGCCGCCGTTCATCTTCAGCGCCCGCACCGTGGCGACGATAACGGCCGCCGCCGGCGTCAGCCCCGCCTTGCGGCACTTGATGTCGAAGAACTTCTCGGCCCCGAGATCGGCGCCGAAGCCCGCCTCGGTCACGACGTAGTCGGCCAGCTTCAGCGCCGTGCGCGTCGCCATCACCGAGTTGCAGCCATGGGCGATGTTGGCGAACGGGCCGCCATGGATGAAGGCGGGGTTGTTCTCCAGCGTCTGCACGAGGTTAGGCTGCAGCGCGGTCGCCAGCAGCACCGTCATCGCGCCGTCGGCCTTGATGTCCCGGCAGGTGATCGGCGCCTTGTCGCGGGTGTAGGCCACCACGATGTCGCCCAGCCGCCGCTCCAGATCGGCCGCATCCTTCGCAAGGCACAGGATCGCCATGATCTCGGAGGCGACCGTGATGTCGAAGCCCGCCTCCGCCGGGAAGCCGTTCGCCACGCCGCCGAGCGAGGTGGTGATCTGGCGCAGCGCCCGGTCGTTCATGTCGAGCACGCGCCGCCACACGATGCGCCGCTGGTCGATCCCGAGGCCGTTGCCCCAGTAGATGTGGTTGTCGATCATCGCGCTCAGCAGGTTGTGCGCGCTGGTGATCGCGTGGAAATCCCCGGTGAAATGGAGGTTGATGTCCTCCATCGGCACGACCTGCGCATGCCCGCCGCCCGCCGCGCCGCCCTTCATGCCGAAGCACGGCCCGAGGCTCGGCTCGCGCAAGCATATCGCGGCTTTCTTTCCAATCCGGTTGAGACCGTCGCCGAGGCCCACCGTCGTCGTCGTCTTGCCCTCGCCGGCGGGCGTGGGATTGATCGCGGTGACGAGGATGAGCCGGCCGTCCGGCTTGCCCTCCAGCCCACTGATGAACTCCGCCGACACCTTCGCCTTGTCGTGGCCGTAAGGCTGCAGGCTCTCGGCCGGCACGCCCAGCCCGGCGCCGATCTCCATGATCGGCTTCTTGCTGGCGGCGCGGGCGATGTCGATGTCGGAGGGCTGTGACATGGGCGGTTTCCTGGAGCGAGTTTCCCTGACGCGGCGCCGGGGAGGTTTTCATTGGCGCGCTGGGGCGCGTGGCTGACGGGGCGAGGCCTCCGCCGGGCGCGACAATGCGGCGCGGCGGCTGGGCGCGCAAGAGCCCGAAAGTGTGGCGTGGGACCGTCTCCCGGCGGCGGCGCGCCCCTCTTTCGGGCGATGTGGACCTACCCGGCCGCGACCGTGCGCCGGCTGCGCGCCGGTCTCGCGTGGGGCCAGATGCGCTGGGGCGGAACATGCAGCCGCGCGACGTCGCCAAGCGCGACGACGCCGGTCTTCTCGACCCACGCCGTGACGCCCCGCCGACCGGCCGCCACCCGCGGGAACGCCGCGCCGTGGCCCGGCCGATGCTTCTCGATGGTCTCGCCGACGAAGCGGCACGGCCCGTTCTCCATGTCGATCGCGATGGCGGCGCCCGGCCCGCCGCCATCGGTCTCGAAGATCAGACGGCTGGCCGGCGGAACCCGCGTGAACTCCGGCGCGCCCTCCACGACCATGTTGGCGCCGGTCCACGCCGGCGGAAGCGTCTCCAGCCCGAGCTCCGCGGCGATGGCGGCGAGCTCCTCGGCTGAGACGATGCTGAGCTGGCGCGCGTTGCGGATCTCCACGCCGCGCGGATACTGCAGCTTCACCCGGCTGCAGGAGGGCCGCGTCAGGCCGCCATGGCACTCGCCCTCCGGCCCGCCCCATCCGAGCGCGAGGCTTTCGCGCGCATCGCTCTCCAGCGTCGCCGCGCGGTCGCGCACCACGCCGAGCCAGGTGACGCGGACGGTGACGTCCGTTGGGGTCAGAATCGCCATGGTCGCCTCCCGCAGGTCGTCCGCACTCTTCCCCCGGCCTGCGCCGCACACAAGGCGGCGCGCCCTGCCCCGCCCCTGCGTGGCGCCGGGCCGCAAGCCTGCTAGGTAGCGCCCTGGGCGATGCGGGAGGCGGCATGTCTGAACTTGAGGTCGTCGCGGCGCTGGCGGGTCTCTTCGCCGCCGCGTTCGGCGCCGCGACGATCCTGCCCTTCCAGTCGGAGGTCGTCTACGTCGCGATGGCGGTAGCCGACACCGCTCCTTACCCGCTTCTCCTGCTGGTCGCCAGCGTCGGCAATACGCTGGGCTCCATCGTCAACTGGTTCATGGGACTATGGATCGAGCATTATCGCGGGCGGCGCTGGTTTCCGGTGACGGACGCACAGCTTGAGAAGGCCCAAGGGTGGTATCGGCGCTGGGGCGTCTGGACGCTGCTGCTGAGCTGGGCGCCCTTCGGAGACGCCTTCACGGTGGTCGCCGGCGTCATGCGCACGCCGCTCTGGCTCTTCGTCCCGATCGTGGCCGCGGTGAAGACGGCGCGTTACGCCGCCCTCGGTTGGGCGATCGGCGCTTGACATTGCAGCGCAGCACGTCCACTTGGACGGCAACGACAGCGCACGCGGCCCGATCTTGTGTGCCGCGCACCGTCGCAACCCCGTGCTTTCCGCCAGTTGCGCTTGGCGATCGCCGCGCCGCCCTCCGCCCTGCGCGGAGCGGAAAACTGTGGATGCATTGATGAAATTCTCCGATTTCGCGCTTTCCCCCGCGATCCTGAAGGCCTTGGCCAAATGCGGCTTCGAGGCGCCGACGCCGGTGCAGGAGCAGGCGATCCCGCCGCAGCTCGAAGGCCGCGACGTGCTCGGCCTCGCCCAGACCGGCACCGGCAAGACCGCCGCCTTCGCGCTGCCGCTCATCGAGCGGCTCGGCGGTCGCCCCGGCCGGCAGCCGCGCCAGCCGCGCGCGCTGATCCTCGCCCCCACCCGCGAACTCGCCGCGCAGATCGACGACGAACTCCGTCGCTTCGGCTCGGGCCTCAGCCTGCGCACCGTGCTGGTGCTCGGCGGCATGTCCCGCGCCAACCAGACCCGCGCCATCGCGCAGGGCGTCGACGTCGTCGTCGCCACGCCCGGCCGCCTCATCGACCTGATGGACGACAACCGGATCAGCCTCGCCGGCGTCGAGACGCTGGTGCTGGACGAGGCAGACCGGATGCTCGACCTCGGCTTCGTGCGCGACATCCGCAAGGTCGCCGCCGCCACGCCGAAGAACCGCAAGACCGCGCTGTTCTCCGCCACCATGCCGCAGGAGATCGAGGCGCTCGCCGCGGAGCTGCTCAACAACCCCGTGCGCATCGAGATCGCGCCGCAGGGCACCACCGTGCAGGTGATCGAGCAGCGCGTCGAACACGTCTCGGCCGGCTCCAAGCGCGGCGCGCTGGCAAAGCTGCTGACCGACCCCGGCATGGCCCGCGTCATCGTCTTCGCCCGCACCAAGCGCGGCTGCGACCGGGTCGCCAAGAACCTCGAGACCGACGGCTTTCCCGCCGAGGCGATCCATGGCGACAAGGCGCAGAACGCCCGCCAGCGCGCGCTCGACGCCTTCAAGCGCGGCCGCGCCCGCGTGCTGGTGGCGACCGACATCGCCGCCCGCGGCATCGACGTCGACAACGTCACCCATGTCGTGAACTTCGACCTGCCCGACGAGCCGGAGAACTACACCCACCGCATCGGCCGGACGGGGCGCAACGGCAAGACCGGCGTCGCCATCACGCTCTGCGACGAGACCGAGACCGACAAGCTGCGGGCGGTGGAGAAGCTCATCCGCCGCGCCTTCCTCGCTGACGGCAGCCTCGGCGATCAGCCGCCCGCGCCCCAGCGGCCGGCGCAGAACCCGCCGGGAACCGGTCGCCGCCGCTCCCGCAACCGCCGCCCCGGCGGCGCCCGCAAGGCCGCCTGAGGCGGATGCATCGGGGCGCAGGCGGCCCACGGGCCGCCCGCTCCGCGCCGGACGCGCCCGCGTTCTTCGGGAGTCGGCGCGCGGCATGGGCGAGCCCCTGGAACGCCCGGCGCGCAGCGCGGAAGCTGCGCGGCTCCGGCTCCAGAAGGATTAAGGGTCGCGCCGACGTCCGATAATGATATCGTACCGCGTCTTCGGAACCAGTTCCGGCGCGGCGATGGATCATCGGACCCTTCATGTCGCGGAACGCCTTCTGGACGCGGCGCGCACCGGGGACCAGGAGGCGCCGTTCCGGGCCGCCGCCGACCACTTCGCCGAACTGGGCTTCATGTGGCTCGCATTCGGCGTCGCGTTCGCCGACCCCTACGAGATCGTCCGCTACCGTTCTACGATGCCCGACGAAGCGATGATGCGCTGGTCGCGCCTCGTCGCGAGCAACGACGGCGTCGGCGACTACGTGTACGAGCACTGCCGCGCGCGCACCGAGCCCCTGTGGCAGGCGCCGGCGCGCTGCGCCGCGCCGACGGCCGCGCACGAAGCCTCGAACGGCATCGCGCTGTCTTTGGGCCTGCGCATGATCTTCGCGATGAAATGCGGCTGAGTTGCAGCACACGGATCGAGGGCCTCATCGGCGCCGTCTCAACGTTTGGGATCCGCTTTTCGATTGCGCCGCTCGTCCTCGACGGCCAGCACGACGAAGAATTCTTCGTGGTTGATCAGCGCGGGTCTACCGGAGCGCCGGACGCGTCGCCTGTTCCCCTCCCCGCTTCCGCGCTGCTGTTTTGCGGGAACGTTGCGCCTCCCTTGTCGACGCTTCCGCGAAACTGAGACGCCATCGCCCAAGGCTGACGGACTGTCCCTGTCTGGCGCGTGGACACGAGAACTCGAGGGGGAAGCTTTCGACCTAAGAAAAAAATTGCCGCCCGGATTTCCCGGGCGGCTTTCTTGTAGCAAAGCGGCGCTCCAAAGCGCCTGCCTTAGCGCCTCAGCCCGGCAGGCGCGAGGCCACGTTCTCCCAGTTCACCAGCTTGTCGA
>CAYGUQ010000087.1:3579-11152 GCA_964352995.1 uncultured Rhodobacterales bacterium | reverse complement strand
CGCCAGCGTCTCCCGTGCGCGTGTCGATCACGTTCATCACCAAAAAATAAAAAAAATCCGCGCGTCGCCCAGGCGAGCGCAACAATGATGACCACGGCGGCGAACTGCGCGATGACGCGCGCCTGCATGATCTTGTTGGACCAGCGCTGGCTGAAGGCGCCGCCGCGCCCGAACGAGAAAAGGCCGAGCACCAGGATGCCCAGCACGACAAGGCAGGCCGCGAGGGCCACTGCGGTCAGTGTTCCATTCATGCGGTTTATCTAGCGCGCCGGGAGGTCTCGGGCAAACCGTTCACGCCGGCCGCCCGGCCAGCGCGGCCTGGAACTCGCGCCATTCGCCCGGGCTCATGCCGGAGGTCTCCTGCGCCACGGCCTCGCCCGCGAGCATCCGGCGCAGGCACGCCATGGCGGGGCCGGAGAAGGTCTCGGCGTTGAGGCGATAGTCCTCGAACGCCGCCCACGCCGCGGGAACCCAGTCGCGCACGATCTCGCAGAGCGCCTCGGCGTAGACGCGGATCTCATACTGCGCATGGGGGTCGGCGCGCAGGCGCAGGAAGTGGAACAGGTTGTGCAGGTCGGTCTTCCAGTACCACTGGGTGTAGGCCGACAGCGGCAGCGCCATCCGCGCCAGCTCCCGCGCAAGGCCGGGCCGGTCGCCGCCGTCGCCGAGAAGGCGCTCATAGGCGTCGAAGTCCCGCGTCGCCTCGTCGCGCAGCAGGCGCAGGGCCGCCTCTGCCTCGTCGCCGACGAGCACGGCGCCGCGGCCCTGCCGGTTGCTGGTGGACTGCGCCGCCAGATGCTCCGGCGCGGGCGTATAGAACTCGCGGTCGAGGATCGAGTAGCGCGCGGAATACTCGTTCACGTTGGCCGTGCGATGCCGGATCCACTGCCGCGCGACGAAGATGGGCAGCTTCACATGCAGCTTGATCTCGCACATCTCGAACGGCGTGGAGTGCCAGTGGCGCATCAGGTAGCGGATCAGCCCGGCGTCGTCGCGCGCCGACTTGGTGCCGCGGCCGTAGCTGACGCGCGCCGCCTGCACGATGGCGGCGTCGTCGCCCATGTAGTCGACGACGCGCAGGAAGCCGTGGTCGAGCACGGGAACGGCGACGCCGAGCCGCGCCTCCATGGCCGGCGTCGTGGCGCGACGGGTCTCGCCCGCGATCTCCGGCTGGCCTCGCTCGTCCAATGCGTTACCATCCATCGCATCGCTCCCGTCCGCTGACCCCCGAGACTGAATCGGAATTATGCGCCCCCCGCAATGCGACGACGGTGGACATGCTGTGGACAAGACTGTGGATGGACTGCGCACAAGGCCGGGACGAAGACTGCGCGGCGGAGAACGCAACGCCAAAAGGGACGTGACATCATGAAGATCGAATACCTCCACACCATGGTGCGGGTGAAAGACGTCGAGGCGTCGAAAAAATTCTACTGCGACCTCCTCGGCATGGAGGAGGTGCGCCGGGTCGACAGCGAGCAGGGCCGGTTCACGCTCGTCTTCCTCGCCCCGCCGGGCCAGCACGACCGCCCCATCGAGCTCACCTACAATTGGGACGGCGACGAGCAGTATCAGGGCGGCCGCAACTTCGGCCACCTCGCCTATGGCGTCGAGAACATCTACGCCATGTGCGAGAAGCTTCAGAAGGCGGGCGTTGCGATCAACCGCCCGCCGCGCGACGGCCGGATGGCCTTCGTGAAGTCGCCCGACGGCATCTCCATCGAACTGCTGCAGATCGGCGAGTCGCTGCCCAAGGCCGAGCCCTGGTCCAGCATGGAGAACACCGGAACGTGGTGAGCCGCCTCGCCGTCGCCGCCGCGCTGGCGCTCGCGCCCTTCGGGGCGCGGGCGCTGGACTGCACGGCGGCGCTCGTGCTGGCGCTCGACGTCTCCTCCAGCGTCGACGCGGCGGAGTACGCCCTGCAGATGCAGGGTCTCGCCGCCGCGCTGCGCGACCCGGCGGTGGTGGAGACGATCCTCTATCCGCCGGGGGCGGGGGTCATGGCGTCCGCCTTCGCGTGGAGCGGCTTCCAGCATCAGGAGATGCTGATCGACTGGACGTGGCTCGGGGACCGGGCGTCCATCGACGCTTTCGCCGCCCGCCTCGCCGCCGCGCCGCGCCGCTACGACCACTGGCCGACGGCGCTGGGCCGCGCCACCGGTTTCGCCGCCGCGCTGCATGGCGCGAATCCGGTGCCGTGCCGCCGCCGCGTCGTGGACGTCTCGGGGGACGGCGCCAACAACGACGGCGTCGGGCCGGAGTGGCACCGCGTCCGCGGGGCGTTCGAGGGCATCACCTTCAACGGGCTGGTGATCGCGGGAGCCGACCCCGACCCGGTCCTCTACTACCGCGCCGAAGTGCTGCACGGGCCCGGCGCATTCCTCGAGGTGATCGACAGCTACACAGACTATCCGAGGGCGATCCTGCGCAAGCTGCTGCGCGAACTGCAGCCGCCCTTCGCGCAGCGGCTGCCGTGATCGGCCGGAGGCCGACGGCTCAGTCGCCCTGCGCCACGCCCTTGCGCAGCAGCCGCGCCCGCCGCGCGCGGTAGGACGGCAGCAGCACCAGCGCCACGGCGATCACCAGCAGGCCGATGGTCATCGGGCGCTCCAGGATGAAGCCGAACCCGTCATAGAGCTGCATCGCGCGCGCGAAGTTGTCCTCCAGCATCCTGCCGAGGATGAACCCGATCAGCAGCGGCGCCAGCGGATAGTCCGCAAAGCGCAGCACCGTCGCCGCCAGCCCCAGCCCGACGAGGATCAGCAGCTCCGTCGAGTTGTTCTGGCCGATGTAGCTGCCCATCAGGGTGAAGAAGAGGATGAAGGGGATCAGGTAGTTCCGCGGAATGGCCAGCAGCTTGGCGATGTAGGGGATCAGCGGCAGGTTCAGCATCAGCAGGACGAGGTTGCCGAGATACATCGAGATGATGACCGACCAGAAGATGTCCGGCTCGTCGATCATCAGCCGCGGCCCGGGCGAGACGTTGAGCGACATCAGCGCGCCGAGCAGGATCGCCGTCGTGCCGGAACCGGGAATGCCGAGCGTCAGCAGCGGCACGAAGCTGCCCGAACAGGCGGCGTTGTTGGCCGATTCAGGCGCCGCCAGACCCTTGATCGAGCCCTTGCCGAACTCCGCCTGCTCCTCCTTGGTGGCGAGGTTGCGCTCCACGGCGTAGCCGAGGAAGGAGGCGATGGTCGCCCCCGCGCCCGGCAGCACGCCGATGAAGAACCCCTGCAGGGACTGGCGGCCGATGACCGGGGCGATGCTGCGCGCCTCGGCCCTCGTGATGCGCATGTCCTTGATCTCGCCGCCGCCCTCGCCCGCCTTGCCGGAGCGGTTGGGGTCGAGCACGAGATAGAGCGCCTCGGGCAGGGCGAACATCGCCATCGCCAGCGTGATGAAGCTGAAGCCCGACTGGAACTCCTGCACGCCGCCGGTGAAGCGCGGGGCGTTGAAGAGCGCCGCCTCGCCCACGGTCGCCATGATCAGCCCCAGCACGGTCATCATCAGCGCCTTGCCGACGCTGCCCGACCCCGCGAAGGCGGCGATGGCCGAGAGGCCCAGCACCATCAGCGCAAAGTACTCCGCCGAGTGGAACAGCAGCGCGACCGAGGAGAGCGCCGGCGCGAAGGCCATTAGCAGGATCGCGCCGATGGTGCCGCCCGAGAAAGACGCGATGGCCGCGATCGTGAGCGCCTTGCCGGCCTGCCCCTTGCGCGCCATTGGGTAGCCGTCGAAGGCCGTCGCCACGGTCGAGGCGACGCCTGGCGCATTGATGAGAATCGAGGAGGTCGAGCCGCCGAAGATCGCCCCGTAGTAGACGCCTGCGAGCAGGATCAGCGCCGAGGAAGGGTCGCCGATCGAGATGGCGATGGGGATCATGATCGCGATGATCGACATCGGCCCCAGGCCCGGCAGCATCCCGATCAGCGTGCCGATGACGCAGCCCGTCACCACCATGACGAGGTTGAACGGCGAGACCGCCGTGAGCAGCCCATCGAGCATGCCTTCGATCATCGCGCGGTTCTCCGGCCGGGGGTCACAGGAAGGACGGCAGGGGGCGCAGGAAGATGCCGAGCACCTCCTGCACCAGCCACCAGACGGAGAGCGCCGCCGCCAGCGCCACCGGAACGAGGACGTGCAGCTTGCGCTCGCCGAGCGTCATCGCGCCTGCGATCAGGAAGCCGGCCGTCGAGCCGATGAACCCCAGCGGCCGCAGCAGCAGGGCGTAGGCGACCATCAGCGCGATCAGCGTCAGCGCCTGGCCGAGCTTGTAGTCCGTAAGGCGCCGGTAATCGATGTCGCCCTCCTTGGGCGGCGCAGGCGGCGGCTGGGTCAGCAGCACCGCGAGGCCGATCAGCAGGCCGACGATGGAGAGAACCTTCGGAAAACTCGACGGCCACACCGGATTGCGGCGCATGAAGGGCGGAAGCGATCCGTCCATGCCGAACCACGCCGTCCAGCCGTAGACGAGGCAGATCGCGATGAAGACGAGGGCGATGCAGCGGTCGAGCGCCATGGGCGGGCCTTCCTTGAAGCGCCCGCGCGGAAGGCTCGCCCTCCGCGCGGGCGGGGGCGTCAGAGAAAGCCCAGCTTGGTCATCAGCGCCTTCATCTCGGCTTCCTGCTTCTCGAGGAACGCCGTGAATTCGGGACCGGAATTATGGATGTTCACCCAGCCGTTGCGGGCGCGCACCTCCTCCCACGCCTCGGTCTCGTACATGGCCGCAATCGTCTCGCGGAACGCCTCCGCCTCGGCGTCGGGCAGGCCCGGCGCCGCGAAGAAGCCGCGCCAGTTGACGAACTCCATGTCGACGCCCTGCTCCTTGAAGGTCGGCGCGTCGGGATAGGCGGGCACGCGGTCGTTCGACGTGATGCCGATGATCTTCACCTCGCCGGCGCGGGCGAGCTCGATGGCCTCGGAGAGGCCGGTGGAAAGCGCCTTGATCTCGCCGGAGAGCAGCGCCGCCATCGCCGGGCCGCCGGTGTCGTAGGGGATGTACTTCACCGCCAGCGGGTCGGCGCCGGAGGCCTGCATGATCATCGACGTCACGAGATGGTCCATGCCGCCGGGCACCGAGCCGCCGCCGATGGCGACGTCGTTGGGGTTGGCGTCATAGGCGGCCTTGAGGTCGCCGAAGCTGTTGATCGCGCTGTCGGTGTTCACCACCAGCGCCGCGTAGTCGCCGACCACGCCCGCGATGTTCGTCAGGTCGCGGAACGTCTGGTCGACCTCGCCGTTGAGGCCGCGGATGATCATCGGGGTCGAGTTGACCATCAGCACGTTGTAGTTCGACCGCGCGTTATCGATCAGCCAGGTCATCGCCTTGCCGCCGCCGCCGCCCGACATGTTCTCGAACGAGGCGTTGCCGACGAGGCCCGCCTTGGTGAGCGCCTCGCCGACGCCGCGGGCGGTGCCGTCCCAGCCGCCGCCGGCGCCGCCGGGGATCAGGAAATGCACGCTGTCGATCTTGGGCTCGGCCTGCGCCGCGCCGCCGAGCGCAAGCGCGAAGGCCGCGGCGCAGGCGGCGAGCCCGCGGCGCGTGAATAGGGTGGTCATCGTGGTCACGTCTCCCTGAATGCGGCTCCGTTGACGCCGGTGGCGCGGGGGAACCGGTTTTGAACCGCCACCCTGCCACGCCAGCCGTCATTTGCAAGCAGCCGGGGGCTGCGGCGCCCCGCCGCGCATGCCGGGCGGCCGCTTGACCTTCCACCTGCTGGAAGCCCCATCTCGGCTCCATTCGCAGCGGAGACCCCGGGATGGACGGTTCGACGATCGCTGAGGCGGCGGGGACGGGCCGCGGGCGGGCGGAGGCCCGCGCCGCCGCCTTCGCCGTAGGTGGCATGACCTGCGGCGGCTGCGCCGCGCGTCTCGAAAGGGCCCTCGACGCGACGCCGGGCGTGGCCTCCGCCTCGGTGAACTTCGCCGCGCGCCGGGCCGCCGTGACGCTGTCGCCCGACGGCGACTGGGGCGCCGTCGAGCGCGCCGTGCGCGACGCGGGCTACCAGGCGACGTTGACCGAGGCTTCGTTCGCCGTCTCGGGCCTGCGCTGCGCGGGTTGCGTCGGGCGGCTCGAAGCCGCCCTCGCAACGGCGCCGCGGGTGCGGGAGGTGTCGGTCAATCTCGCGACCGGGCGCGCTGCGGTCCGGAGCCTGGGCCCGACCCCGCGCGGGGCGCTCGCCGCCGCCGCCCGAAAGGCCGGCTATCCGATCGTCGAGGATCAGGTGCGGGGCGCCGGCGACGAGGCCGCGTCCAGCGAGACCGCCTCGACGGGGCGCCGCGCCGCGCTCGCCGGCCTCGCCACCGCGCCGCTGGTCGTGCTGGAGATGGGCGGGCACGCCTCGTCCGCCTTCGGCGCCTGGACCGGCGCCGCGCTCGGCGGTCTCGCCGGGTGGCTGGCCTTCGCGCTCGCGAGCGTCGCGCTGTTCGGGCCGGGCCGGGCGTTCTTCGTGGACGGCGCGCGGGCGCTGGCGCGCGGCGCGCCCGACATGAACTCGCTCGTGATGCTCGGGGCCGGCGCCGCCTGGGCCTATTCGACGGTCGCCCTGATCGCGGCGGGACCGACGTCGGAGGCCGCCGCCCACGTCTACTTCGAGAGCGGCGCTGTGATCGTGACGCTCATCCTGCTCGGCCGCTGGCTGGAGGGTCGGGCGCGCGGCCGCGCGGGCGCCGCCATCCGCACCCTCATCGCGCTCCAGCCGGCCACCGCGCTCGTTGTGCGCGAAGGCGTCGCGGCGGAGACGCCTGTGGCGGCGCTGGAGGTGGGCGACCTTGTGCTGCTGCGCCCCGGCGCGCGCGCGCCGGTGGACGGCGTGGCGACCGAAGGCGAGAGCTGGATCGACGAGAGCATGGTGACGGGCGAGCCGGCGCCCGTCCGCAAGGTCCCCGGCGACGCGGTGACCGGCGGCACGGTCAACGGCGCCGGCGCGCTGACCTTCCGCGCCGAGCGCGTGGGCGCCGACACGCTCCTCGCCAGCATCGTCGCGATGGTCGAGGCGGCTCAGGGCGCGAAGCTGCCGATCCAGTCGCTCGTGAACCGGGTGACGCTGTGGTTCGTGCCGGCGATCCTCGTCGTCGCCGCGCTGACGCTGGGCTTCTGGCTGTGGGCGGCGCCGGAGCAGGCGCTGTCGCACGCCGTGGCCGTGCTGATCGTGGCCTGTCCCTGCGCCATGGGGCTGGCGACGCCGATATCGATCGTGGTGGGAACCGGCCGCGGCGCCGAGCTCGGCGTCCTGTTCCGGCGCGGCGCGGCGCTGCAGGGGCTGCGCGACGTCGAGGTAGCCGCCTTCGACAAGACCGGCACGCTGACCGAAGGCCGCCCGGCGGTGACCGAAACGACGGCGCTCGACGGCGACGCCGCCGCGCTGCTGGCGCAGGCGGCGGCCGTGGAGGCGCTTTCGGAGCATCCGGTCGCCCGCGCCGTGTGCGAGGCTGCGCAGGCGCAGGGTCTCGTCCCCGCGCCGGCCGGCGGCTTCCGGGCCGAGACGGGCCGCGGCGTCTCGGCCGAGGTCGCCGGCAGGACCGTCGTCGTCGGCTCGGCGCGGCTGCTGCGGGAGGCCGGCGTGGACGTCGC
>CAYGUQ010000087.1:0-3569 GCA_964352995.1 uncultured Rhodobacterales bacterium | reverse complement strand
CTGCGTCGCCATCGACGGGCGGCCCGCAGGGCTCATCGCCGTGGCCGATCCGATCAAGCCGGGGGCCGCAGCGGCGCTCGCCGAACTGAAGGCGCTGGGCCTCGACCTCGTGATGGTCACTGGAGACGCCGAGGGCGCGGCGCGCGCCGTGGCCCGTCAGCTTGGTCTCGAAACGGTCCATGCCGGCGCGCTGCCCACCGAGAAGGCCGGCGTCGTGGCGGCGCTCCAGAAGTCCGGCCGGCGGGTCGTCTTCATCGGCGACGGCGTCAACGATGCGCCCGCCCTTGCGCAGGCCGACGTGGGGGCGGCCATCGGCGCCGGTACCGACATCGCCATCGAGAGCGCGGACGTGGTGCTGATGGCTGAAGACCTCTCCGCCGCGGCGAAGGCAGTGCGGCTCTCGCGGGCGACGATGGCGAACATCCGCCAGAACCTCGTCTGGGCGTTCGGCTACAACGCCGCGCTGATCCCGGTGGCGGCGGGGGCGCTGGCGCCCTGGGGCGTGACGCTCTCGCCGATGCTGGCGGGCGCGGCGATGGCGCTCTCCTCGGTGAGCGTCGTGGCCAACGCGCTGCGGCTGCGCCGGGCGGGCTGAGTCGCCCGCCGGGCGCCGCCGGCTCAGACCATGGCGCGCAGCGCGGCCATCTGGTCGGCGACGAGCTTGGCGGCCATCTCGTCGGTAAGCTTGCCGCCTTCGAACGCGGTCATGGCGCCGCCGACCATGACTTCCGGCCCGAGTACGATCCGCGGGCGGAACGCGACGAGGCAGTGACGCAGCGTCATCTGCGCGCGCGCGCCGCCCGCCCGGCCGGCGGCGGCCGACATGATGGCGGTCGGCTTGCCGGCGAACGCCATCGGCGGAATGCGGCTGACCCAGTCCAGCGCGTTCTTCAGCACGCCGGAGAGCCCGGCGTTGTATTCCGGCGTCGAGATGATGATGGCGTCCGCCGCGCGGATCTGGTCGGCCAGCTTCGTGACCTCGGCCGGCATCCCCTTGTCCTCAAGGTCGCCGTCGTAGAGCGGCAGGCGCAGGTCGGCGAGCGCGAAGTCCGCCTCGCCGAACGCCTCCGCCGCGACGCGCACCAGCTGCGTGTTGAAACTGTCGGCCCTGAGCGAGCCGGAGATGCCGAGAAGGTTCATCGGGTGTCCCTCGTGACGATGTGTTGCATCGCCACATAACCCGGATGCGTCGCCGCGTCAGTGCCTGACCGGAAACGGATCGTTCACGCCTGACGATCCGTCGTTCCTCCGGCTCGGGATTGCCCGTCAGGCGTGGATCGGGCCGTCGCCGCAGGCCATCGCCGCCTCTCGCATGGCCTCGGAGAAGGTCGGGTGCGCGTGGCAGGTGCGGGCGAGGTCCTCCGCCGAGGCGCCGAACTCCATCGCCACGCAGACCTCGTGGATCAGGTCGCCCGCCATCGGCCCGATGACATGGGCGCCGAGGATGCGGTCGGTCGCCTTGTCGGCGAGGATCTTGACGAAGCCGTCGGTGGCGAAATGCGCCTTGGCGCGACCGTTGCCCATGAAGCTGAACTTGCCCGCCTTGTAGGCGCGGCCTTCCTCCTTGAGCTGCTCCTCGGTCTTGCCGACCATGGCGACCTCGGGGCTCGTGTAGATCACCGAGGGGATCACGCCGTAGTTCACATGGCCATGCTGGCCGGCGAGCTGCTCGGCGACTGCGACGCCCTCATCCTCCGCCTTGTGGGCGAGCATCGGGCCGGCGATCACGTCGCCGATGGCGAGAACGCCCTCGACGTTGGTGCGCCAGCGGTCGTCGGTCTTGACGCGCCCGCGCTCATCGAGCGCGACGCCGATCTCCTCCAGCCCCAGCCCTTTCGTGAACGGCCGCCGCCCGGTGGCCACCAGCACGACGTCGGCGTCCATCTCGTGCGCGCTGTCGTCCTTGCGCAGCGTGTAGGCGACCTTGAGCTTGGTCTTGAGCTTCTCCACGCCCGAGACGGCGGCGCCCATGACGAACTCGATCCCCTGCTTCTTCAGGATCTTCTGGAAGGTCTTGCAGACCTCCATGTCCATGCCGGGGGTGATCTGGTCGAGGAACTCCACCACCGTCACCTCGGCGCCGAGCCGCTTCCAGACCGAGCCGAGCTCCAGCCCGATCACGCCGGCGCCGATGATGACGAGCTTCTTGGGAACCTTCGGAAGGTCTAGCGCGCCGGTGCTGTCCACCACGCGCTCCTGATCGACCTCGACGCCCTTGAGCGGCGAGGGCTCCGAGCCGGTGGCGACGACGATGTTCTTCGCCTTGTGGACGCCAGCGTTCTCGCCCTCGACCGTCACTTCGCCCCTGGCGGAGATGCGGCCCCAGCCCTTGATCCAGTCCACCTTGTTCTTCTTGAACAGGAACTCGATGCCCTTGACGTTGCCGTCCACGACGCCCTGCTTGTATTCGAGCATCTTGGGCACGTCGACGCTGACCGACTTCGCGTTGATGCCCATGGCGGCGAAGTTGCCCTCCGCCTCATGCGCGAGCTCGGAGGCGTGCAGCAGCGCCTTGGACGGGATGCAGCCCACGTTGAGGCAGGTGCCGCCGAGCGCGCCGCGGCCCTCGACCACCGCCGTCTTCAGCCCGAGCTGGGCGGCGCGGATCGCGCAGACATAGCCGCCGGGGCCGCCGCCGATGATGATGACGTCGTAGTCGGCCATGGAGTTCTCCTAGATCAGCGCAGCGATCAGCATGAAGACGGTGGCGAACAGCCCGACGGCCCAGATCGCCGAGCGCCACGGCGCCCAAGCGTAGGCGTAGGCGGGGACATAGGCCACCCGCGCCAGCAGATAGGCCCAGGCGCAGGCGGCGGTGAAGGCGGTCGACTGGCCCGAGACCGAGACGACCAGCGCGGCCGGGGTAAAGAGCGCGAGACCCTCGACATGGTTCTGGAAGGCGCGCTGCAGCCGTGCGGCGCGGCCCTGAAGCTTCACGCCCTCGTCGCGCGGCCCGGCCAGATACTTCGACCCGATCTGGAGATTGGCGGGCACGGCGAAGAGAAAGAGCTGCGCCACGGCGAGCAGAACGGCGAGGACCAGCACGGTGAGTTCGGGGGTCACGAGAACGCCTCCATCGTCGGCTCCAGCGTCCCGCCCGCGCCGTCCGGCCCGGTGAAGGCGGCGACGACCCCGGCGGGGCCCTCGGCGACGCCGAAAAGTTCGGGCGCGCCCAGCGCCGCCATCAGCGCGCGGATCCGGTCGGGCCGCGGCGACCGCAGCGTCGCGCCGGCGCAGCGCAGCCCGGCGTCTGTCATGCGGCCGGCTGGGTGCGGGCCCGCCGGCCACTCGATCAGCAGCGGCGCGGCGCCGCCCTCGGGGGGAACGCCGTCGTCCGTCACGGCGAAGCGCCAGCGAAGGTCGCCGCGCGCAAGCGCCTCGGGGCGGCCCAGGTCGAACCCCGCCCGCGCCGCCGCAGCGAGCGCCGCGTCGAGGTCGTCGGTCGCGGCGACGACGAAGGGGCGCGGGCCATGAGCCAGCGTCGCCGGGTCGTCGAGCCCGAACCAGCGCGGCCGCGCCGGCCGGGCGCCAGGCTCGGCCGCGATCGCTTCGAGGAACGTGTCCGGCCC
>CAYGUQ010000086.1:10741-11186 GCA_964352995.1 uncultured Rhodobacterales bacterium | reverse complement strand
ACGGCGCCGGCGCGGGCGGCTCGTCGCCTGACGCGTTGGCGGAGGCGCTGGCCGACTGGGCGGCGGAGCAGTGGGCGCGCGACCCCGCCGCGGCGCCGCTGATCTACACCACCGCCGACCCCGAGGCGGTCTCCGCGGCGCAGGCGCAGCATGGGCGCGAGGCGCTCTCGGCGCGGCTGGAGGCCCTCGCCGGCGCGGTGGCGGCGGCGCTCGTCGCGCGCGGGGCGCGACGGCTGGTCTCCGCCGGCGGGGAGACCTCGGGCGCCGTCGTCGCCGCGCTCGGCCTGCAGGCGATGGTCATCGGGCCGGAGATCGACCCCGGCGTGCCGGCGCTCAGGGCCGAGGGCCGCCCGCTGGCGCTGGCGCTCAAGTCCGGCAACTTCGGCGGGCCGGACTTCTTCGCGAAGGCGCTGGCGGCGCTTGGCCAGCCATGACGCCCGAGACG
>CAYGUQ010000086.1:0-10731 GCA_964352995.1 uncultured Rhodobacterales bacterium | reverse complement strand
ACATCTCCGCCCGCCTTCCCGACGGCGGGCTGCTGGTGACGCCTACCGGCTCGTCCTTCGGCGCGCTCGACCCTGCGCGCATCTCCCGGCTCGACGCCTCGATGAACCTCGTCTCCGGCGACGCGCCGACCAAGGAGATGCCGCTGCATGCGGCGTTCTACGAGACGCGCCGCTCGGCCGGCGCCGTGGCGCATCTGCACAGCGCCCACGCCGTCGCGGTCTCGGTGCTGCCGGAGACGGACCCGGAGGACGCGGTGCCGCCGCTGACCGCCTATGCGGTGATGAAGCTGGGGCGCGTGAAGCTGCTGCCCTATTTCATGCCGGGAGACCCGGCGATGGGCGACGCCGTGCGCGGGCTCGCGGGAAAGCGCTCCGCCGTTCTGCTGGCCAATCACGGGCCCGTCGTCGCGGGGCGCGACGTGGAGGCCGCGGTCTTCGCCATCGAGGAGCTGGAGGAGACGGCCAAGCTGGCGCTGCTCACCCGCGGCCTCTCGCCGCGCCTTCTGACGCGCGCGCAGATCGAAGCGCTTGAGGAGCGCCACCCAGCCGGCTGACGCGGGCGGTCGCGGGCCTCAGCCGGCCTTGCGGCTGGGCTTGAAGGGGGCCATCCCGGCCCTGGCGAGTTCGTCGGCGCGCTCATTCTCCGGGTGGCCGGCGTGGCCCTTGACCCATTTCCAGACCACCTGATGACGCGCCGCGGCGGCGTCGAGCCGGCGCCAGAGGTCCTCGTTCTTCACGGGCTTGCGGTCGGCGGTCTTCCAGCCGTTGCGCTTCCAGCCGTGAATCCAGCCGGTGACGCCGCCCTTCACGTAATTGCTGTCGGTGACGACGGTGATGGCGGCGGGCCGCTCCAGCGCCTCCAGCGCCGCGATGGCTGCCATCAGCTCCATGCGGTTGTTGGTGGTGTGCGGCTCGCCGCCCGACAGTTCGCGCTCGCGCGCCACCGCCTCGCCCTCGCGCGCCTGCAGCAGCGCGCCCCAGCCGCCGGGGCCGGGGTTGCCCGAGCAGGCGCCGTCGGTGAAGGCGAAGAGCGCGCTCACGCGGCGCTCTCGCGCAGGACGCGCGGCACCCGGAACTCGACGCGCTCCACCGCGGTCTCGACCACCTCGACCGTCACGGCGTAGCGCGCGCGGAAGGCGTCGACGACGGCCTGCACCAGCTCCTCCGGCGCGCTTGCGCCTGCGGTCAGCCCGACCGAGCGCGCGCCCTCCAGCGCCCGCCAGTCGATTTCGCCCGCGTTCTGGGCGAGCTGGGCGTAGGGGCAGCCGGCGGTCCGACCCACCTCGACGAGCCGGCGCGAGTTCGACGAGTTCGGCGCGCCGATCACCACCAGCGCATCGATCTTCGGCGCGATGGCCTTCACCGCCGCCTGCCGGTTGGTCGTGGCGTAGCAGATGTCCTCGCGGTGCGGCCCCTCGATGGCGGGGAACCGCGCCTTCAGCGCGGCGACGATCTCGGCCGTGTCGTCCACCGAGAGCGTGGTCTGGGTGACGAAGGCGAGGCGCGCGGGGTCGCGCACCGCCAGCGTCGCGACGTCCGCGGGCGTCTCGACCAGCAGCGCGGCGCCCTCGGGAAGCTGCCCCATGGTGCCGACCGTCTCGGGGTGGCCGGCGTGGCCGACCATCACGATCTGGCGGCCCTGCTCATGGTGGCGGGCGGCCTCGATATGAACCTTCGTCACGAGCGGACAGGTGGCGTCCACCGCGAGCATGTTGCGCCGCGCGGCCTCCGCCGGCACGGCCTTGGGCACGCCGTGGGCCGAGAAGACCACCGGGCGGTCGTCGGGGCAGTCGTCGAGTTCCTCGACGAACACCGCGCCGCGCGCGCGAAGGCTCTCGACGACATGGGCGTTGTGCACGATCTCGTGGCGCACGTAGACCGGCGCGCCCCACTTCTCCAGCGCCAGCTCGACGATGCGGATGGCGCGGTCGACCCCGGCGCAGAAGCCGCGGGGCGCGGCGAGATAGAGCTTGAGCGGCGGCGCGGCGGTCATCGGCGATGCTCCCGGTGAAGTCGCCCCAGAGATACGAGCCGCGCGCCTGCCCGTCACCCCCCGCGCGCCGCCGCCGGGCCGCGACGATCCGTCTCCGCTGTCGCGCCGGCGCGCGCTCAGGCGTCGAGCCAGGCGCGCACGCGCGCGAAGACGGCGCCGAACATCGCGGCCGTCAACCGCCCGGTGTTGGTGTTGTAGCGCGAGCAGTGATAGCTCGCGAAGACGCGAAACCCGCCGACGTCGGCCTCGGCGCCATGGCCGAAGGGGGCATCGGCGAGCCGCCCGCCCAGCGCCCGCACTGCGCTGCCATGGGCGATGCCGCCCAGCGTCACGATGGCGCGCAGACGGGGCGTCGCGGCGAGCCGCCCGGAGAGAAACCGCCGGCACGCGTTCACCTCGGCGCCGACCGGCTTGTTCTGGGGCGGCACGCAGCGCACGGCGTTGGTGACGATGCAGTCCCTGAGCTCAAGCCCGTCGTCGGGCCGCGCCTTGAACGCCCCGTTGGCGAAACCGTGAGCCGTCAGCGTCGCGTAGAGGAGATCGCCGGCGAAGTCGCCCGTGAAGGGCCGCCCGGTGCGGTTCGCCCCCGTCACGCCCGGCGCCAGCCCGACGACCAGCAGACGCGCGTCGGGGTCGCCGAAGGAAGGCACCGCGCCGTTGAACCAGTGCGGCTCGCGCGCGGCGACTTCGGCGCGATACGCGGCGAGGCGGGGGCAGATCGCGCAGTCTCGCGGAGCCTCGGTCGCGCAGCCGCGCGGGGCCTCCGACTCAGGCCGCGTCGCTATCGTCCTGCTCCGCCTCGTCCTCGCGCCGCGGCGGCCGCGGCGGACGGCCGATGACCTCGCGCAGCTCGTCGAGCTCGATGAAGTTGTCGGCCTGGCGGCGCAGGTCGTCGGCGATCATCGGCGGCTGGCTGCGGATGGTCGAGACGACGGAGACCCGGACGCCCTTGCGCTGCACGCCTTCGACCAGCGGCCTGAAGTCGCCGTCGCCGGAAAAGAGGACCATGTGATCGATGCGCTCGGCCATCTCCATGGCGTCGACCGCCAGCTCGATGTCCATGTTGCCCTTGACCTTGCGCCGGCCCATGCTGTCGGTGAATTCCTTCGCCGGTTTCGTGACCATCGTGAAGCCGTTGTAGTCAAGCCAGTCCACGAGCGGCCGGATCGGCGAATACTCCTGATCTTCGAGTAGCGCGGTATAATAAAAGGCGCGAACGAGCTTCCCGCGTCGAACGAACTCGGAACGGAGCAACTTGTAATCGATATCGAAACCAAGCGCGCGGGCGGCGGCGTACAGGTTCGAACCATCGATAAACAGCGCAAGACGCTCATCACGATAGAACATGGCAGCTCCAAAAAAGGCGGCAGGCAAGGCGGTCTTCCGCGGGCCGCCCGTGTTTCATTTCGCGACCGCTTTGGCAATACGCGCCGATCCGCAAGTCGTCTACATCAGCACCAAGTTGGCGCGCCAACTAGGCGAGAAGATGGCGGAACTCACGAAATCACAACAACTGCGTCGAATACTTCAACGCGTCGGCACCGGAGTCTCGCCTCTGTAGTCATAGAAACCGCGCTTCGCCTTACGGCCAAGCCAGCCGGCTTCAACGTACTTTACCAAGAGCGGGCACGGCCGGTACTTGGTGTCAGCCAAGCCGTCGTGCAAGACATGCATGATGGCGAGGCATGTGTCGAGACCGATGAAGTCGGCCAACTGCAGCGGCCCCATCGGATGATTGGCGCCGAGGCGCAAGGCGGTGTCGATCGCCTCGACGGTTCCGACGCCCTCATAGAGCGTGTAGATCGCCTCGTTGATCATCGGCAGCAGGATTCTGTTAACGATGAAGGCGGGGAAGTCTTCGGCGCTGGCGGGCGTCTTGCCGAGGCGCACGACGAGCGCCCGCAGCGTCTCGAACGTCGCCTCGTCGGTCGCTATGCCGCGGATCAGCTCGACCAGCGGCATGATCGGCGCGGGGTTCATGAAGTGGAACCCCATGAAGCGCTCGGGCCTGTCGGTGGCGGAGGCGAGCCGCGTGATCGAGATCGAGGAGGTGTTCGACGTCAGCAGCGTGTGGGGCGCGAGGTAAGGAGCGACGCTCTCGAAGATGCGCCGCTTGACGGCCTCGTCCTCCGTCGCCGCCTCGATGATGAGGTCGCAGACGCCCAGCGCCTCGGCGTCGCCCGCCGTCGCGATGCGCGCCAGCGCGGCGGCCTTCCCGGCCGCGTCCATTTGCCCGCGCCCGATCTGCCGGTCCATCGCCGCGTCGATGCGGGTCATCGCCGTCGACAGAGCCGCCGGCGCCACGTCCATCAGTCGGACGTCATACCCGGCCGCGGCGAAGACATGGGCGATGCCCACGCCCATCTGTCCCGCGCCGATGACACCGACCGTATTGATTTCCATGCGCTTCGCCGCTCCCGATGCCGCCGTCCGGGAGGCCCGCCCGCCAGACGCGGGCGAACACTATGCCCCGCGTCGGCGCGGAGCAAGCGACCGAAGACGCGCCGCGGCGCGCGTCTGGCCGGCTCAGCCGCCCCGGTTGACCGGGTTGCCGATCATGGTGAGGAACTCGCGCCGGGTCGCATGATCGTCGCGGAACACGCCGAGCATGGTGGAGGTCACCATGGACACGCCGTGCTTGTGGACGCCGCGCGTCGACATGCACTGGTGCTCGGCCTCCAGAACCACGGCGACGCCCTTCGGCTGAAGCACGTCGCGAATCGCATTCGCCACCTGAGCGGTCATCTTTTCCTGCACCTGCAGACGCTTGGCGAAGCTGTCGACGACGCGGGCGAGCTTGGAGATGCCGACGACGCGGCGGTCGGGCATGTAGCCGACATGGGCGCGGCCGATGATCGGCGCGAGGTGGTGCTCGCAGTAGCTCTCGAAACGGATGTCCCGCAGGATCACCATCTCGTCGTAGCCCTCTACCTCCTCGAACACGCGCTGGAGGTCGGCGTGTGGGTCTTCCTCGTAGCCGCGGAACCATTCGCCATAGGCGCGCGCGACGCGGGCGGGCGTGTCGATCAGCCCCTCGCGCTCGGGGTCGTCGCCGGCCCAGCGCAGCAGGGTGCGCACCGCCGCCTCGGCCTCCTCCCGCGTCGGGCGCTGCGGCTGCGACGGGGTCTCATGCGACAGGTTTGAGCGATGCACGTTCATGGAAGGAACTCCTCGATCGGCGCGCAGATCGCGCCGGCCCATGCGTAATTAGGCCGCAGGGCTCGCAGGGAAAGTCCTGTTGCATCACGCGTGCGCGCATTCCCGCCAGCTACGCTGCGGCGAGCGCGCGCGAGATGTCCTCCAGCAGATCCTCGGAGTCCTCCAGACCGATCGAGACGCGCACCAGTCCGGGGGTGATGCCGAGCGTCTCGCGCGCGGCCTCGCTGAGGCGCTGGTGCGTCGTGGTCGCAGGATGCGTCACGAGGCTCTTGGCGTCGCCGAGGTTGTTGGAGATCGCGACGATGCGCAGCGCGTTCAGGAACCGGAACGCCGCCGCCTGCCCTCCGGCGACGTCGAGCGCGATGACGCCGCCGCCGGCGGTCATCTGCGCCATGGCGAGCGCGTGCTGCGGATGGTCGGCGAGGCCCGGATAGAGCAGCCGCTCCAGCTTCTCATGCCCCTGGAGCGCCTGCGCGATGCGCGACGCCGCAGCCGCCTGCGCCTCGCAGCGCAGGGCCAGCGTCTCCATGCCCTTGAGCATGACCCAGGCGTTGAAGGGGCTCATCGCGCCGCCGGTATGCTTGAGGTAGGGCTCCAGTTCGCCGCGCACGTAGTCCTTCGAGCCCAGCACCACGCCGCCGAGGCAGCGCCCCTGCCCGTCGATGTACTTGGTCGCGGAGTAGACGACGACGTCGGCGCCGAACTCCAGCGGGCGCTGGAACATCGGCGTGGCGAAGACGTTGTCGATCACCACGCGGGCGCCCGCGGCATGGGCGATCTCAGACACCGCGCGGATGTCGGTGATCTCCAGCGTCGGGTTGGACGGGCTCTCGAAGAACGCGACCTTCGTGTTCGGCCGCATGGCGGCGCGCCAGGCGTCGAGGTCGCGGCCGTCCACCAGCGTGATCTCCACCCCGAAGCGCGGCAGCAGCGTCTCGACGATGTAGAGGCAGGAGCCGAACAGCGCGCGGGCCGCGACCACATGGTCGCCGGCGCGCAGCATGCACATCATGGCGGCGTTCACCGCGGCCATGCCGGATGCGGTGGCGAAGGCGTCCTCAGCCCCTTCGAGCGAGGCGATGCGCTCCTCGAACATGCCAACGGTCGGGTTGCCGTAGCGCGCATAGATGTAGCCGGGATCCTCGCCCTTGAAGCGCGCCTCGGCGGCCTCGGCGTCGGGGTAGACGAAGCCCTGCGTCAGGAACAGCGCCTCCGACGTCTCCTGGAACTGCGAACGCTTGACGCCCGCGTGGACGAGCCGCGTGCGCTGGCGCAGGGGAGCCTCGGCCCCGTCGCGATCATGGTCCTTCACCGTCGCATCCCTTCCGTCCCGATCGCGCCGGCCCGCCGCCGCGCGACAGCACGATGCGCTAGCGAGCCGGGGCCCGCCGGTCAAGCGCGCGGGGTTTCACCGGAAATCAACCTCCGTCGTCTAGGCTTCATGGAGGCGTCGCAAGCTCGTTGCGATCCTCAGGCATCACGTGAACAGGCGCGCGCAACCGCCCGCCTTCGCAGTCGCCGGGGTCGCCACTACCGTCGACGCGTGATGAACGGAGGCGTGACCGCATGGCGGCGTCCGGGTTCACCATGGGATCGGTCCTGCGCTGGCGGTCCGGCCGGCCGCGGCGGGCGCCGACGGGCCGGCTCGCCGCGCCGCGGCAAGCCGCGGCCTATGCTCTGAAGGTGCGCGGGGCGATCGAGAGCGCCGCGAGACGGCGCCTGCCGGCGGACGTGCGCGACGAGGAGATCACGGTTCTCTACTGTTTCCAGGCTTCCCTCATGCTGAACGCAGTCACCGGCGGCAGCGCGGCCATGACGTTCTCGGCCCGGTGCCACGACGAGCGGCTTCGCGCGCCGAGCGCGGCGCGGCGGGCGGCCTGGTCCGCCACGGCGGCGCTGGTCGATTTCGGCTGCGCGGTGCTGCGCGGCGAGGCCGCCCACTGCGAGGCGGCGTGGCTCAAGCATCAGCGGCGCGCCGCGGCTCAGGCCATGCGCTGAGCGCCAAGCGCCGAGAGCCGAGCGCGGGGCTTGTTCGCGCCCGCCGCATCGACAATGTTGCGGCGTGCCATCCCAAGGAGCCGCCCCATGCAAGCCCCCATCGCCCTGCACTACTGGCCGACGCCCAACGGGTGGAAGATCTCCATAGCGCTGGAGGAGATGGGCCTCCCCTACGAGACGCATTTCGTCAACATAGGGGCAGGCGAGCAGTTCGAGCCCGCGTTCCTCAAGATCGCGCCGAACAACCGGATGCCCGCGATCGTCGACCCCGAGGGGCCCGACGGCGCGCCGATCTCGCTCTTCGAGTCGGGCGCGATACTGCAGTATCTCGCCCGCAAGACCGGAAGCTTCGGCGGCGCGACCGAGCGCGAGCGCGTCGAGGTCGACCAGTGGCTGATGTGGCAGATGGGCGGCGTCGGCCCCATGGCCGGGCAGGCCCATCACTTCCTCACCTACGCGCCGGAGAAGATCCCCTACGCGATGGACCGCTACCGCAACGAGGTGAACCGTCTCTACGGCGTGCTCGACAGGCGCCTCGCCGACCGCGAGTTCGTCGCGGGCGCCTATTCAATAGCGGACATGGCGATCTGGCCCTGGGCGCAGGGCTGGGAGCGGCAGGAGCAGGACATCGCCGCCTTCCCGAACATGAAGGCGTGGCTTGACCGGATGTGGGCGCGCCCCGCGGTCCAGAAGGGCAAGGCCCTCGGCGCCGAACGCCGGATGAACCTCGCCGACGACAAGGCGGCCCAGTCGGTGCTGTTCGGCCAGAAGGCGCGCTAGGCGCGGGGAGGGCCGGGGCGCGACGGGCGGGCGGATGTCGGAGGCTAGCGCCTGAGCCAGCGGAACGTCTCCGACGCCGCCAGCCCGGCCGCCATCGCGATCGCGATGGCGACGATCCCGTAGAGCAGAGGCTGCTCCCGCGACGCGTCGTAGAGCAGCCTCTCGATGCCGGCCTTCGCGACGTCGATCTCGGTCTCGAAGACGTCGATCACGCGGCGGTCCCGCGTGAGCAGCACCGTGACGCGATAGGCGCCCTCGATGATGTTGGCGGGCAGCTGGAAGCTGGCGCGGAACAGGACGTCGCCCGTCACGGCCACCGCGCCCGGCGCGATGACGTAGAGACCCGAGCCCTCGCGCAGGCGCGTCACGGCGTCGAGGAACGCCTCGCGCTCGTCGCCGGAGCTGGCCGCGTCGACAAGGCGCAGCGCATGGCGCAGCGAGACCCGGTGCCGGAGGTTCTCGGTATGGCTGATCGTCTCGTCGATCGGCCCGGTCGCCGCCACGGCGTAGTAGCTCGGCGCAGCGTCGACCAGCTCGGAGCTCGTGTTGGCCCAGACCCCCAGCACGCGGGACTTGCGGCGCACCAGCACGGGGGTCGACGGGCCCGCGATGCGCACCACCACGCCCATCCGACCCTCCTGCGGCGGCGCGATCCGCGCCACCGCGCCGTAGACGAAGAGCTCCGAGCCGTCGAAGCCGGCCGTGATCGCGATGCGGTTCTGGCTGACGTCGGCGACGACGCGCTCGGCCGGCGCGCGCCCCGCCGCGGCGAGCAGCACCAGCGCCGCCGCGACCAGACCGCGCGCCGTCATGCCGTCGGAGCCAGCGAATAGAGGTCCTCGGGCGTGAGCACGAGATCGACGGCGAGCTTCGCGCACACCAGAAGCACAAGCGCCGCCAGCAGGAATCGCAGCTGCTCGCCGCGCAGCTTCGCCCCGAGCACCGCCCCGAACTGCGCGCCGAAGACGCTCCCCACGATCAGCAGCACCGCAAGCACGACGTCGACGGACTGGGTCTCGACCGCGTGCAGCAGCGTCGTGAACCCCGCGAGCAGCGTGATCTGGAAGAGCGAGGTGCCGATGACCACGCTCGTCGGCATGCCGAGGATGTAGATCATCGCCGGGATCATGATGAAGCCGCCGCCGACGCCCATCACCGCCGCCAGCACGCCGACGGCGAGCCCGATCAGCAGCGGCGGTATCGCGCTGATGTAGAGCTTGCTCTCCCGGAACCGCATCTTGAACGGCAGCTTCAGCGCCCAGCCGTGACCGCGCTTCTTCGGAACCCCGCCCGGCCGGCGCGCGGCGCGCAGCGTCCGCACGCTCTCCACCATCATCAGCCCGCCCACGGCGCCGAGAAACACCACGTAGCAGAGCGAGACCATCAGTTCTACCTGACCGAAGTCCCGCGCCAGCGCGAACAGCCGCACGCCGAAGAACGAGCCGACGACGCCCCCGGCCAGCAGCACCAGCCCCATCTTCACGTCCACCGCGCGCCGTCGCCAGTAGGCGAGCGCCCCGGACAGCGAGGAGGCGACGATCTGGTTCGCCTGGCTCGCCACGGCGACCGCAGGCGGGATGCCGATGAAGATGAGCAGCGGCGTCAGCAGGAACCCGCCCCCGACGCCGAAAAGGCCGGAGAGCACGCCGACCCCGCCGCCGAGCGCCAACAGGAGCAGGGCGTTCACGGAGATCTCGGCAATCGGCAGATAGATCTGCATCGCACCCGCAACACCGGAATGGCGGCGAGCCTAGGCCAGCCCGCGCCGCCGCGCCAGTTGCGATGCGATGAACGCCGAAGGCGTCGCGCAGGGCGCGCGCAAGCGCCGCGGCGCGCGCGCCCGCCTCAGGCGGGTCGGGGCGGCGGGACGGCGAGGAAGGCGGTCATCGCGGCCTCGCGCAGCATCGCCGTGCGTTCGCGGGGACAGAAGGCGGTGACGCGCAGGACGATCTTGGCGAGCTCGGTGGTGTGGACGCTGACCAGCGGCGCGGGGTCGCGCAGCCGGGCGCCGGCGGTCTTCTCGATCCGGGCGGCGTAGCGCCGCGCAAGCTCGCCGAAATCGGCCGAGGCCGCCTCCACCGCCGCCTGCACCCGGTCGCGCGCCGCGAGCGCGTCGCCGCCGGGCTCGGCGTGGATGTCGAGGCTGAAATAGATGAAGCGCTTGCGGAAGCTGTTGTTGACCACCGGCGCCGAGAGCAGGAGGCTGTTGGGCACGGAGACGACGCGGCCGGTGAGGTTGTAGTCGTAGGGGTCGATCTCCTGCAGCACCGTCGCCAGCAGGTTCTCGTCGATCACCTCGCCCGAATGCGGCCCGATCTCGATCCAGTCGCCCACCGAGAACGCCTGGCTGACGCCCCGCCACGTCGCGCCCGTCACGCAGAGCCACAGCTCCTTCGTCGCGATCACCACGGCGACGGCGACGGCGGCGATCGACAGCGCGAAATCCTCGATCTCCTGCAGCCACAGGACGAAGAGCGCCAGCACCACGACCGCGCTGGAGACGTTCTTGACGAGGCTGATCCAGTAGCGCTGCCGGTCGCTGAGAATGTCGTCGCGCCCGCGCACCAGCCGCACGAGCAGCCAGCGCGCGGCCATGGTCGCCAGCACGATGACGATCGACAGCAGCAGCTTGATCGGGACGACCGGCGCGAGTTCGGCCTCGACGCCCAGCATCTCGGGCGTCACCGCCGCGCGACGCAACCGGGCAGCGGCCTTGGCGTCGGCGCGGACGAAGGGCGTGATGGCGGCGCGCTGTTCGTCGGAGAGGACGAGCCAGTCCGGCAGGCGCCCGCGCTCGACAT
>CAYGUQ010000085.1:2398-11340 GCA_964352995.1 uncultured Rhodobacterales bacterium | reverse complement strand
CACGACTTGCCGTTAATCACGTCTCACGCGGCGATGACGCCTCTGTCACGCCATGCTGACGCGCCATGATCATGATCATCTCACTTCTCATCATCAAGGAGGAAGTTGAGATGTATCGTGAGCTTTCGTTCGACTTCAAGGTTCTCATTCCCGAACCGATCGACAACGGCATCGTCGACCCCTGGTTCTTCCAGAAGGTCGGCGGCCTCGCCACCGCAAGCCGAGCCGGGCTGTCGTTCGACTCGGTCAAGTTCGAGGCGATCGAGAAGATCCTGCCCGGCGACGACGGGATGATCGACGGCGTTCCGTCGGACTTCTTCGACGGCGGCCTGATGGGCTTCTGAGGCCCGCGCCGGGCCGTTCCGTCGGTCCGGCGCCCACTCCTCCGAGCGATTCCAGACAGAAGGCGAGCGACCCATGGCTGACCGTCCCGCGACCCGTACGCTGCAGATCCACGTCACGCGGCGCTGCAACCTCACCTGTCGCCACTGCTACTCCTCGTCGGGGCCGGACGCGCGCGAGGCGCTGGAGGCGGCGGCGCTGAAGGCGGCGCTCGACGACGCGGCGGCGCTCGGCTTCACCTTCGCGACCCTCTCCGGCGGCGAGCCGTTCATGTATCCGGCGGCGCCGGAAATCGTGGCGCACGCGAAGCGGCTCGGCATGCGCACGGCGATCGTCACCAACGGGATGTATCTGGACCCGAAGCGGCTGGCGCGGCTGCGGGACAATCTCGACCTGCTGGCCGTGTCGCTGGACGGCGCGCCTGCGCGGCACGACTGGATGCGGGCGAACCCGCGCGCCTTCGCGACCATGGCGGCCAAGCTGCCCGCGCTGCGCGACAGCGGCGTGCCGTTCGGCTTCCTGTTCACGCTGAGCCGCGACAATGTCGGCGAAATCGCCTGGGCGGCCGAGTTCGCCGTCGAGCAGGGCGCGGCGCTGCTGCAGATCCACCCGCTCGACACGACCGGCCGCGCCGAGGGCGACGCCGAGATGGCGGCCGCCAAGCCCGACGACGACGCGGCCTTGCGCGCGGCGGAGGCCGCGACGGCGGCTCAGGCGCGCTGGGAAGGCAGGCTGAAGGTGGTGCTGGACTATCAGCTCAGCATGCCCGGCGCGCCGGAGATCGCGCGGGGGCGCTGCGGTCAGGCGGCGCGTTTCGCAGACGTCACGAGCCCTCTGGTCATCGAGAGCGACGGAACCATTCTGCCGATGGGCCACGGCTTCGCGCGGCGCTTCGCGGTGGGCCGGCTCGGCCGGGGCCGGCTCTCGCAGAGCGCGGCGGACTGGATGCGCGACGGCCGGGGCGAGGCGTTTCGCGACCTGCTGGCGCGCACCCGCGCCGAGACCCGCGCAGAGACCGAGGCCGCCGCGACGCCACGGCTGCGCAACCTCGCCCACGCCTACCGGCGCGCCTCGCTCGCCGGGCCGGACGCCAGCGCCGCCTGAGAAGCGGGCGCCGCTCAGCCGGCGCCTTCCTCCAGCCCTGCGACCGGCCCGGCGCCGGCAGAACGGCGCTCGGGCGAGAAGGCCGAGCCCGCGTCCGGCGCGGCGCTCTTCTCCGCCTTGATGTGCAGATCCTGCTGGGGGTAGGGGATCGAGACGCCGGCGGCGTCGAACGCCTCCTTCACCTGTCGCGTCAGGTCCCAGTAGACCGTCCAGTAGTCGCCGCCGCGCACCCAGGGCCGCACGACGAAGTTCACCGAACTGTCCGCCAGCTCGTTGACGCGGATCACCGGCGCAGGCTCCTTCATCACGAGCGGGTGCGCTGACACCACGTCCTCCAGCACCTTCTGCGCCGTCTCGATGCTGTCGTCGTAGCCGATCCCGAAGGTCAGATCGACGCGGCGCGTCGGGCTGCTAGTGACGTTGGTGATGATGTTGCCCCAGACCTTGCTGTTGGGGATCACGATCACCTGGTTGTCCGGCGTCGTGACGGTCGTCGCCACGACGCTGACCGACTTCACCGTGCCGGCGGTGCCGCCGATGTCGACGAAGTCGCCCTCGTCGAAGGGCCGGTTGATCATGATCATCAGGCCGGCGGCGAGGTTGCCCAGCGTGTCCTGGAAGGCGAAGGCGAGAATGAAGGACGCGCCGCCGATCAGGGCGAAGACAGGCGAGATGTCGATGCCGAGCGCCGACAGCACGATCATCAGGCCGAAGGCCATCACCAGCCAGTAGACCACCATCACGATGAAGGCCTGCAGCAGCTTCGAGAGGTTCGGCACGCGGCCGACGATGCGCCGGAAGATGCGCCGCACGATGCGCGCCACGATCACGAGACCGATCAGCGCGGCGACGATCACGCCGATGTCGCGGGCGAGCCCGAGGCCGCCGTCCCACGAGACGGACCACTCGATCGCCTGATTCATCAGCGTCTCGAAGTCTGCGCTGCGGGTCTCCTCGACCACGATGGAGTTGCGGTAGGCGCGCATCTGGGAGATCGCGGCCTCGTCGCCGCCCTTCTTCTCCCAGCTGCTGAGGACGGTGCTCAGCGCGTCGAACATCCGGTCGCGCTCGGCGGTGCGCTGGACGACGACCTCGCGGGCCTCGTCGGCGGCGGCGCCCTCGGCGGCGCGCACGGCGAGCTGCGCGTCGACGACGGCCTGGGTCCGCTCCTTCACCATGCCGAGCCATGCGCCCGCGGCGACGGCGAGATCGTCGGCCGTCAGCGGCACGAGGCGCAGCGTGAGTTCGTCCACGTCAATCTCGGGGTTGACGATCTCCTGCGGCGGCGGGGGCGGCCCCGCGTCCGCGGCTTCCTGCGCGGCTGCGGCGCCGGTGAGCAGCGCGAGGGCGAGAAGCCCGCGCAGGATGAAATGGGGAACCATGGCAAGACCCTCTCAGCGCGAAAGGGTGTCCGTTTACCAAGTCGAAGCCGGCCCGGCCAGCCCGGCTTGACGACGCTCCCGCCCGGGCGCGGTTTACTTGTCGCCGATCGGGTCGGTCAGCTCGCAAAGCGCATGTGCGCAGGGCAGGGCGGCGCAGGGCAGGGCGGCGACGCGGACTGCGCGCGCCGCCCTGCGCGGCTCAACCCGCCGCGCTAAGGTCGCCAGGCGCCGATTTCTCCCGCCGGACCAGCAGCTTGTTGAGCGCGTTCACATAGGCGCGGACGCTGGCGACGATGGTGTCGGTGTCGGCCGCCTGGCCGGTGACGATCTTGCCGGCCTCCTCCAGCCGCACGGTGACGGTCGCCTGAGCGTCGGTGCCGTCGGTGACGGCGTGCACCTGATAGAGCTTGAGCGCCGCCTCGTGCGGGGCAAGCGCCTTCACCGCGTTGAAGGCGGCGTCGACCGGGCCGTCGCCGGTGGCCTCGACGCTGTGGTCGGCGCCGTCGACGCTCAGCGTGAGCGCCGCGGTCTGCGGGCCTTCAGTGCCGCAGACGACGCGCAGGCGCTGCACCTGCAGGCGGTCGTTGGAGAGCGAGGTTTCGGCGTCGTCTACCAGCGCGCGGATGTCGTCGGCGAAGACCTCCTTCTTGCGGTCGGCCAGCGCCTTGAAGCGCACGAAGGCGTCCTCCAGCGCGTTCTCACCCAGCTCGTAGCCCATCTCCTTGAGCTTCGTGCGGAAGGCGTGGCGCCCCGAGTGCTTGCCCATCACGAGGTTGGATTCGGTGAGGCCGACGTCCTCTGGCCGCATGATCTCGAAGGTCTCGGCGTTCTTGAGCATCCCGTCCTGATGGATGCCGCTCTCGTGGGCGAAGGCGTTCTTGCCGACGATGGCCTTGTTGAACTGCACCGCGAAGCCCGAGACGGCCGCCACCAGCCGCGAGGCCGCCATGATCCGCGTGGTGTCGACGCCGGTCGCGAAGGGCATGATGTCCCCGCGCACCTTCAGCGCCATCACGACCTCCTCCAGCGCGGTGTTGCCCGCGCGCTCGCCGAGGCCGTTGATGGTGCATTCGATCTGGCGGGCGCCCGCCTCCACCGCCGCCAGCGCGTTGGCCGTCGCCATGCCGAGGTCGTTGTGGCAGTGCGTGGCCAGCGTCACGCCCTCGACGCCCGTGCATTTTTCACGCAGCATTTCAATGAGCTGCGCGCTCTCTCGCGGGGCGGTGTAGCCCACCGTGTCGGGGATGTTGATCGTCGTCGCGCCGGCGGCGATGGCGACGTTGACCGTTTCGACGAGATAGTCGTGCTCGGTGCGCGTCGCGTCCATCGGCGACCACTGCACGTTCTCGCAGAGCGCGCGCGCATGGGTCACGGTCTCGTGGATGCGGTCGAGCACCTGCGCCTTGTCCATGTTGAGCTGGTGGGCGCGGTGCAGGGGCGAGGTGCCGATGAAGGTGTGGATGCGCGGATTCTCGGCGCGCTCCAGCGCCGCCCAGGCGCGGTCGATGTCCTTCTTCGAGGCGCGGGCGAGCCCGCAGATCACCGCGCCGCGGACTTCCTCGGCGATGCGGGACACGGCCTCGAAGTCGCCTTCGGAGGCGATGGGAAAGCCGGCCTCGATGATGTCGACGCCCATTTCGGCGAGCAGGTGCGCGATGCGCAGCTTCTCGTCGAGCGTCATCGAGGCGCCGGGGGACTGCTCCCCGTCGCGCAGGGTGGTGTCGAAGATCTTCACGCGCTCGCGCGCGACGGAAGTGGCGGTCTCGGTCATGGCGTATGGTCCGTGAATGGCTGCTGTCTGGTCCCGCGGCGGTCCGAGGTCATCCCCCAAGCGCGCGCCGCGAGCCGGCCGCGCTCAGGGGCGACTAAGCAGCAGAAGGCCCGACGCGGACGCGCGGGATGCGGCAGGCTTCGCGATGACTGCGAGAGTTTGCATGGCGCGACTATAACGGCCTCCGCGCAAAAGGGAAGCGCCGCGGCCGAATGGGTCGCGCGCCGTCCCGCCGCCGCCGGCCCGCCGGCCTTCAGGCCCCGCGGCCGCGCCTTCAAGCCGCTCCGCGAGCGGCGGCGCCGCGCAGCCTAGTCCGCCGCGCCGGTCTCGGTTTCGGGAGCGCCGCTGCGCTGGCCGTTGACCCAGTAGCCGGCGTATTCCGCGCCGCTGGCGTAGGTCATCACGCCGTAGCCGTGGCGCTGGCCCTCGCGGAAGGCGCCCTCGTAGACGTCGCCGTTTGCGTAGCGCGCGACGCCCTCGCCATGGATGTCGCCGTCCGCCCAGGCGCCTTCGTAGGTGAAGCCGTCCGGCAGCACGAGCTTGCCCTGGCCGTGCCGCATGCCCTCGCGGAACTCGCCGGTGTAGACGGCGCCGTCAGGGAAGCGGGCCACGCCGGCCCCGTCGAGCTTGCCGGCCTTCCAGAGGCCTGCGTATTCGTGGCCCTCCGGCGAGGTCAGCACGCCCTCGCCGTCGCGCTCGCCGGCTTTGAAGGAGCCGTCGTAGCGCAGGCCGTCGGCGGAGACGAAGACGCCTTCGCCTTCGATCATGCCGTCGACCACCGCGCCCTCGTAGACGCCGCCGTCAGGGTAGCGGATGACGCCGGCGCCGTTGGGCTTGCCGTCGACGAAGACGCCTTCGTGCACGACGCCGTTGGCGTAGGTCGCGACGCCGACGCCGGTGATGGCGCCGTCGCGCCACTCGCCGCTGTAGCTGAAGCCGCTGGCCGCCGTCAGCACGCCCTGGCCCTCGCGCCGCCCGTTGGCGAAGCCGCCCTCATAGACGTCGCCGTTGGCGTAGCGCGCGACGCCCTCGCCCTCGCGCACGCCGGCGACGAAGCCGCCCTCGTAGGTCTCGCCGCTGGGATAGACCGCCTTGCCCTCGCCGGTCATCTCGCCGTCGAGCCATTCGCCCTCGTATCTGAAGCCGTCGGCCATCGCGATCTCGCCATGGCCCTCGCGCACGCCCTCGACGAAGCCGCCGCGATAGACGGCGCCGTCGGGATAGGTGACGAGGCCCTCGCCATGGGGCGTGTTGTTCTTCCAGCCGCCCTCGTAGCGATAGCCGTTGGGCTCGGTCATCACGCCCTGGCCGTCGAAGGCGGACGCCTTGAACCGGCCCTCGTAGATCATGCCGTCGGCCTGCACCGAACGGCCGAAGCCCTCGATCTGGCCGTTGACCCACTCGCCCTCGTAGGAGCCGCCGTCCGCGTAGACGATGCGGCCCTCGCCATGGGGCGCGCCGTCCTTGAACTGGCCCTCGTAGACCGAACCGTTGGGGTAGCGCGCGACGCCGCGGCCCTCGATGCGGCCCTCGATCCACTCGCCGGTGTACTCGTAGCCGCCGGGCAGCCGGAAGGTGCCCGAGCCGTGCTGCTTGCCGTCGCGGAACTCGCCCTCGTAGACGCCGCCGGTGTCGTACTCCTTCACCGCGGTCTGCCCGCTGTCCTGACCGATGGCGGCGAGGCCGACGAGGCCGGCGACGCCAAGGGCGGCGAGACGCGTGATGATGCCCGTCATCCTTTCCCTCCGCCGGTTGTTCATCGCCGCCACCCTGCGTTCTGCAAGCGAATAAAGGGTTTATTCGCGTTGCTTGATGCAGTCCATAGCGATCGTTCCTGAACGCTGCGGCGTCTTGCGCGGCTGCGCGGCGCGCGCGATACCTCAGCCGACGCATCAGGAGCGGCCCCTATGACGCTGACGCGCTTCGCGCCTTCACCGACCGGCCTGCTCCATGCGGGCAATCTGCGCACCGCGCTGATGAACTGGCTGCTCGCCCGGCGCGACGGCGGCCAGTTCCTGCTCCGGCTCGACGACACCGACGCGACGCGCTCCGAGACGCGCTTCGCCGACGCCATCCGCGAGGACCTGCGCTGGCTCGGGCTCGGCTGGGACCGCGAGGCTGCGCAGTCCGACCGGCTCGGCCGCTACGCGCTGGCGGCGGACGCGTTGCGCGCGGCGGAGCGGCTCTATCCCGCCTGGGACACGCCCGAGGAACTGGAGTTCCGCCGCCGCGTGCAGCGCACCCGCGGTCTGCCGCCGGTCTACGACCGCGCCGCGCTGAAGCTCGGCGAGGCCGAGCGCGCCGCGTTCGAGGCCGAGGGCCGCCGCCCGCACTGGCGCTTCCTGCTGGACGCGGAGCCTGTCGAGTGGGTCGACTGGATCCTCGGCCCGCAGCGCGTGGACCCCGCCTCGCTGAGCGACCCGGTGCTGATCCGCGAGGACGGGACGGTGCTCTACACGCTCGCCTCGGTGGTGGACGATGCGGAGTTGGGCGTGACCGACGTGGTGCGCGGCGCCGACCACGTCACCAACACCGCGGTTCAGATCCAGCTTTTCGCTGCGCTCGGGGCCGCGACCCCGCGCTTCGCGCATCATTCGCTGCTGACCGGGCCCGGCGGGGCGGGCCTCAGCAAGCGCGACGGCGCGGCCTCGCTGGCGGAGATGCGGGCCGACGGCGTCGAGCCGCAGGCGCTCGTCTCGCTGCTGGCGCGGCTCGGCTCCTCGCGCGACGTCGCCCTGACGACGCTGGCGGAGGAGGCTGCGGGTTTCGATCTTTCGGCCTTCGGCGCGGCGCCGGTGGCCTTCGACCCAGAGCAGCTGCGCCGGCTGAGCGCGCAGGCGGTGCGCGCGATGGCGTTCGCCGAGGCCGCGCCGCGCCTCGCCGGGCTAGGGATCGAGGGGCCGAAGGCGGCGCCGTTCTGGGAGGCGGTGCGCCCCAATCTCGACCGTCTGGAGGACGCCGCCGGCTGGTGGGCCGTCATCCATGCCCCCGAGGCGGCCGTCGACGCCGAGGACGCGGGCTTCGTCGCCGAGGCGATGGCCCTGCTGCCGCCGCGGCCGTGGGGAGCGGAGACCTGGGCCGGCTGGACCAGCGCGGTGAAGGCGGCCACGGGGCGCAAGGGGCGCGCGCTCTTCATGCCGCTCAGGCGAGCGCTGACGGGGCGCGATCACGGGCCGGACATGGCCGCGCTCATGCCGCTGCTTGAAAAACCCTGAAGCCGGGCGCATAAGGCTCCCCATGAACCGCGCCGCCATCATCCGGGGCATCTGCATTATCCGCTGACACATGTCCGCGGCGCGCAGGTTCGTCTTCTCCAGACCCGACTTGACCCGCCGCGGGCCAGACCTGCGAGCGAACTCATGACGACCATCCGCCTGCACGACAGCATGGCCCGCCAGAAGCGGGATTTTTCGCCGATCGACGACAAGAACGTGCGGATGTACGTGTGCGGGCCGACGGTCTACGACCGCGCGCATATCGGCAACGCCCGGCCCGTGGTGGTGTTCGACGTGCTGTTTCGCCTTCTGCGCCACGTCTACGGCGAGAAGCGCGTGACCTATGTGCGCAACATCACCGACATCGAGGACAAGATCATCGCCCGCGCCGCCGAGAACGGCGAGAGCATCGGCGACCTGACAGCCCGCACGGCCCAGTGGTTCCAGGACGACATGGCCGCCCTCGGCTGCCTGCCGCCGACGCATCAGCCGCGCGCGACCGAGCATGTCGGCGGCATGATCGCGATGATCGAGGCGCTGATCGGGCAGGGCAAGGCCTACGCCGCAGAGGGCCATGTGCTGTTCGAGGTCGGCGGCTTCGCCGATTACGGCAAGCTCTCCGGCCGCTCCACGGAGGACATGATCGCCGGCGCCCGCGTCGAGGTCGCGCCCTACAAGCGCGACCCGATGGACTTCGTGCTGTGGAAACCCTCGACCGAGAACCAGCCGGGCTGGGAGAGCCCGTGGGGCAGGGGGCGGCCCGGCTGGCACATCGAGTGCTCCGCCATGGCGCGCAGCCTTCTCGGGCCGGCCTTCGACATCCACGGCGGCGGCGCCGACCTGATGTTCCCGCACCACGAGAACGAGGTGGCGCAGTCGGTCTGCGCCCATCCCGGCGAGGGCTTCGCGAACTACTGGCTGCACAACGGCATGGTGCGCGTCGAGGGCCGCAAGATGTCGAAGTCGCTCGGCAACTTCCTCACCATGGAGGATTTGCGCGCGCAGGCGCCGGGCGAGGTGCTGCGGCTGGCGCTGCTGATGACGCACTACCGCGACCCGCTCGACTGGACCGTGCAGCGGCTGGAGGAGGCCGCGGCGACGCTGCGGCGCTGGCGGGCGCTGCCGACC
>CAYGUQ010000085.1:0-2388 GCA_964352995.1 uncultured Rhodobacterales bacterium | reverse complement strand
TCAACACGCCGCGCGCCATCGCCGCGCTGCACGTCATCGCGGCTTCCGGCGACGGCGCGACGCTTCGGGCGGCGGCTGCGCCGCTCGGCCTGCTGAGCGACGCCATGGGCGACTGGGCGGCGGCGCCCGAGGCCGGCGACGACGGCTGGCGCATCGAGGCGCTGCTGAAGGCCCGCGCCGAGGCCCGCGCGGCGAAGGACTTCGCGAAGGCCGACGCCATCCGCAAGGGGCTCGATGCGGCCGGCGTGGTCGTGATGGACCGGCCCGGCGGCCCGAGCGAATGGAGCCTGACGCCAGAGTTCGACGCCGCAAGGCTTGCGGAGGTGCAGGCGTGAGCCCCGCGCTCGCGGGAGTTCCCGCATGACCGACCGCCTTTCCCTCTTCGACACCACGCTGCGCGACGGGCAGCAGACGCAGGGCGTGGATTTCTCCGCCGAGGACAAGCGGCGCATCGCGGAAAGCCTCGACCGTCTCGGGATCGACTACGTCGAGGGCGGCTGGCCGGGGGCGAACCCCACCGACAGCGCCTTCTTCGCCAGCCCGCCGAAGCTGAAGCGCGCCACGCTCACCGCCTTCGGCATGACCAAGCGCGCCGGGCGCTCGGCCGAGAACGACGAGGTGCTGGCGGAAGTGGTCAACGCCGGCACGCCGGCCGTCTGCCTCGTCGGCAAGACCCATGTCTACCACGTGAAGCATGCGCTGGGGATCAGCCGCGACGACAACCTCGCCAACATCCGCGAGAGCGTCGCGCGTCTGCGTGCGCTCGGCCGCGAGGCCCTGTTCGACGCCGAGCACTTCTTCGACGGCTTCGCGGCTGACCCCGGCTACGCCATGGCCTGCCTGGACGCCGCCATCGAGGGCGGCGCGGCGTGGGTCGTGCTGTGCGACACCAACGGCGGCGCCATGCCGGCGGCTGCGGCGCGGGTGGCGGCGCAGGTCTGCGACCGCTTCGGCGGGGGCCGCGTCGGCATCCACGCCCATGACGACACCGGGCAGGCGGTGGCGCTCTCCCTCGCGGCGGTGGAGGCGGGCGCGCGGCAGGTGCAGGGCACGCTCAACGGGCTCGGCGAGCGCTGCGGCAACGCCAACCTCGTCTCGATCATCCCGACCCTTGCGTTGAAGGCGCCCTACCGCGACCTCGTGGAGACCGGCGTCAGCGAGGCGGGGCTGCGCGCATTGCCTGAGGTCAGCCGCCTGCTCGACGAGATCCTGAACCGCCAGCCGAACCGGCATGCGCCTTACGTCGGCGCGGCGGCCTTCGCCCACAAGGCGGGGCTGCACGCCTCCGCCATCGTGAAGGACCCAACGACCTACGAGCACGTGCCGCCCGAGGTCGTCGGCAACGCCCGCGTCATCCCGATGTCGAACCAGGCGGGCAAGGCGAACCTCCTGCGCCGCCTGCGAGAGGCGGGCATCGAGGTCGAGAAGGAGGACCGGCGGCTCGCCAGGCTGCTGTCGCTGGTCAAGACGCGCGAGGAGCAGGGCTTCGCCTACGACAGCGCGCAGGCGAGCTTCGAGATGCTGGCGCGCGAGGCCTTCGGCCAGTCGCGCCGCTACTTCGACGTCGAGCGCTTCCGGGTGACGGTGGAGCGACGGCACGACCCCCGCCTCGGCGCGCAGGTCGTGTCGGAGGCGGTCGTGGTGGTGAACGTCGACGGCGAGCGGATGATTTCGGCCTCCGAATCGATCGATCCGGTGACGAAGGCGGATCAGGGGCCGGTGAACGCGCTGGTGCGGGCGCTGAAGCGCGACCTCGGCAAGTATCAGGACTACATCGACGACATGGTCCTGACCGACTTCAAGGTGCGGATCCTGACCGGCGGCGCCGAGGCGGTGACGCGGGTGCTGATCGAGCACCGCGACGGCGCCGGCGCGCGCTGGTCGACGGTCGGCGTCTCGCCGAACATCGTCGACGCTTCGATGCAGGCGCTGCTCGACGCAATCGCGTGGAAGCTGACGCGCGACGGCGCCCCGCTGCGCCGGTTGCAGCCCGGCGAATGAGCCCGCCGGCGCTGAGCCCCTGCGCGGCGCTGGTGCGGCGGGGAGATCCTGACCGCTTCCTCTCTGCGATGACGGCGCCGCCGGCGCTGCGGGAGCGGCTGTTCGCGCTCTACGCCTTCAATCTGGAGCTTGCGCGCATTCCGGCCGTCGTCAGCGAGCCGACGCTCGGCGCGATCCGGCTGCAATGGTGGCGCGACGCGGTGGCGCTGGCCTATGAGGGCCGCCCGCGCAACCACGAAGTCGCCGCGCCGCTGGCGGACGCCATCGTCGCGGCCGATCTGCCCAGGGCTCCGTTCGAGCGCCTGATGGACGCCCGCGCGCTGGACATGGAGCCCGGCGCGCTCGACGGGGACGCCGCGCTGCGAACCTACCTGCGCGACACCGGCG
>CAYGUQ010000084.1:0-11383 GCA_964352995.1 uncultured Rhodobacterales bacterium | reverse complement strand
GGCGCAGCGCCTCCGCAGGCCGGCCCGCGACGGCCGCGGCGACGTCGATCACCGAGATGGTGTTTGACCGGAAGCAGGTCGCGACCAGATGCGCGCCGTCCGGCGTGAAGGCGACGCCGAAGGGCCGGGTGGCGACGGCGGGGTCGTCGTCGCCGACGCGCACCCGCGCAACCTCGGCGTCCCGCCCGCCATCGGCCGCGCGCGCCACGTCGATGATGGAGACGGTGCGGCCCTCGTAGGGTTCCGACATGCTTTCGCGGGCGGCGGCCGCCACCAGCGCGCCGTCCGCGCTGACGGCCATGCCGAAGGGACCGGTCTCCATCGCGACGCGGCCGATCTCGGGGGCGGGCTCTCCCGCCAGCGCGGCGCGAAGGTCGAGCACCGAGACGTCGCTGAAGCCGCCGTTGCCGACGAAGACGAGCCCCCCCCTGAGCGGCGAGACGACGAGGCCGGTGGGGTTGGGATAGCGGCCGAAGCTGGGATGCGGGCTGTCATGCGCGCTGGGGCCGGCGGCCGGGTGCGCGGCGTTCTGCTTCAGCGGGATCGCGCCCACGGCGCGGCGGGCGGCGACGTCGATCACCGTCACCTCGTCGCCCCCGTCCTCGCTGCCGGCGGCCTCGCCGCAGTTGACGAGGAGCCGCGCGCCGTCCGGCGTCAGCGCGGGGCCGACCGGGCCGGTCCTGCCGGTGGGAATGAAGTCGACCACGGCGCCAAGCGTTCCATCGTTCGCGGGGTCGGCGGCCTTCTCGACGTCGAGCACCGCCACGAGGCCCGGATGGCCGTGCTGGTAGGCCCCGGCGGCGGCGGGGGTCGCCCCGCCGGAGTGGTTGACGACATAGGCGAAGCGGCCCTCGGCGTCGACCGCGACCGCGACCGGCTGCCCGCTCGCCGGCGCGTCGGGCGCGCCGTCGCCGTCGGTGTCGACGTCAGGCGTGACGCGCGGGCGCGACAGCACCGCGGCCTCCCCGCCGCCGTCCAGCGCCGTCCGGAGGTCGACGACCGAGACGCAGTCGTCCCAACGTCCGCTGACGATCAGGCGACCGGGTGCATGTGGCATGGCTTGGACCTTCGCATTGGGCGGAAGTTGACGTGGCGGCAGGTTCCTTTGACCAGCCCGCCGGGGAGAAGACAAGGCGCGCGGGGCGTCACGGCTCCTGCGCGTCGAGCGCGGCGCGCAGGGTCGTCGCATCGACGGCCTCGCCGCAGAAGAGCGCGAAGGCGTGCAGGCCCTGGTGGAAGAACAGCTCGAAGCCGCTGATGACGTCGAGCCCCGCCGCCCGCGCATCCGTCAGGAACCGCGTCTCGACCGGCGTGTAGACGGCGTCGAAGGCCCAGGAGGCGCCCGCCATGGCGTCGGCGGGCAGCGGCGCGCCTTCGTAGCCGACCATGCCGACCGGCGTGCAGTTGATCAGGCCGTCCGCCCCCGACGCGCCCTCGACGGCGTCCGTCCCGACGCGGACGCGCAGGCCGGCCGCCTGCGCGCGCAGCGCCGCCGCCAGCGCCTCGGCCTTGCCCGCATCGCGCTCGACGATGCGCAGCTCCTCGACGCCTAGCGCGACGAGGCCGAAGGCCACCGCCTTGCCGACGCCGCCCGCGCCGATCATGCACACGCGCCCCGGCCGCCCCGCGGCGCCGAACGCCTCGCGGAAGGCGGCGACGAAGCCCGAGTGATCGGTGTTCCAGCCCTGCGGCCCGTCCAGCCCGAAGACCACGGTGTTGACCGCGCCCATCGCGCGCACCAGCGGGTCGGGCGCGACGACGCGCCCGGCCGCGCGCTCCTTGTAAGGATAGGTGACGTTGAGGCCGCGATAGCCCGCGGCGGCGCAGCGGTCGAAGACGCCGTCGAAGTCGAGCCCCAGCGCGCGCGGCGTCAGCCGCTCGTAGGAGACCTCCAGCCCCGCGACGCCCCCCGCCAGCCGGTGCAGGCTCGGCGCGCGCGAGGCGGCGATATTGTCGCCGATGAGCCCCAGCCGGATCAGCGCCATGGCGAAGGCCCCGTCACCGCGCCCGGCGCCGCGGCCAGAGCGGCGACTTCGACGCCAGGATCAGCAGCAGCCCGAGCAGCAGCGTCAGGCTGAGCGGGCTTGAGACGATGCCGACCAGCAGCGCGACGGGGTCCTCCGACTCCGAGATGATCGCGCGCCGCCAGTTGTCGTCGAGCAGGCGCGACAGGATCACGCCGAGGATCACCGGCCCGAGCTGGAAGCCGTAGAGCCGCATGAAATAGCCCAGCACGCCGAAGCCGAGCATCCAGTAGACGTCCGTCACCGCGTTGTTGACCGCATAGGCCCCAACGATGGAGAGCAGCACGATCGCCGGCAGCAGCACCGTGCGCGGCGTCTCCACCACCTTCACGAAGATGCGCACGCCGGTCAGGCCGAAGACGAGCAGGAACACGTTTGCCAGCGACAGCGCGCCGACCACGAACCAGAACATGTCGGGCTGCTCGACCATCAGCATCGGGCCCGGGTTGAGCCCATGGATGAAGAGCGCGCCGATCATGATCGCCGTCACCGCGTCGCCTGGAATGCCGAGGGTCATCATCGGGATGAAGGCCCCGCCGACGGCGGCGTTGTTGGCCGCCTCGGGCGCGACGAGCCCCTCCGTCGCGCCCTGGCCGAAGGGCCGCTCAGGGTTGCGGGTGACGCGCTTGGCGTGGTCGTAGGCGATCAGCGCCGCGATGTCGCCGCCGGCGCCGGGCAGCGCGCCGATCACCGCGCCGATGCCCGACGCCTGCAGCGAGAGCCCCAGGTGCCTGCGCACGACGGAGAACGCCGGCACGATCCGCTCGATGCGCTGCTTGACGGCGGGCGTGTCGACGGTGCGGAGCTGCATCAGCGCCTCGGACACGCCGAACATCCCGATCATCACCGCCACGAAGCTCACGCCGCCGGCCAGCTCGTAGCTGCCGAACATGAAGCGCTGGTCCATCGTCAGCGGATCGAGCCCGATGGACCCGATCATCAGGCCCATCGCGCCGGCGAAGACGCCCTTCAGCAGGCTCTCGCCCGAGAGCGCGCCGACCAGCAGGATGCCGAGGATCGCCAGCAGCATGTAGTCGCGCGGCTGGAAGCGCAGCGCGAGGTCGGAGATCGTCGGCGCCGCCGCGGCGAGCGCGACGATGCCGACGCAGCCGCCGAAGAACGACATCACCGTCGTGACGCCGATGGCCTGCCCCGCCTCGCCGCGGCGCGCCATCGGAAAGCCGTCGAGCGCCGTCGCGATGGCCGAGGGCGCGCCCGGAATGTTGAGCAGGATCGCCGTGCGCGAGCCGCCGTAGACCCCGCCCATGTAGACGCCGATCATCATCGCCAGCGCCGGGTGCACGTCCCACGAGAAGGTGAAGGAGATCAGGATCGAGACCGCCATGGTCACCGACAGGCCCGGAATGGCGCCGATATAGACGCCGCAGAACGTGCCGGCCGCGACCAGCAGAAGCAGCTCCGGCGTGGTCCAGGCGAGGAAAAGGCTGGAGAGCGCCTCCACGTCAGCGCCCCCCGAAGAGTGCGCGCGCGGCTGCGATGATCTCGGCCTCTGGCACCACGCCCTCCGGCGTCAGCACCGCGAAGACGAGGCGGAAGACCGCGTAGATCGAGGCGACCGTCAGCGCCGAGGCGGCGAGCGCATGGAGCAGGCCGCGACGGCTCAGCAGCATGATCGCCAGCACCATGAAGAGCATCGACGTCGGCAGGAAGCCCAGCGGCCTCAGCAGCAGCGCGTAACCAGCGATGAGCAGGATGAGCGCCACGGCCCTGAACGGCAGGATGGCGGCGGCGAAGGTCTCGCCCGAGCCGCGCTCCTTGCGGATCGACCCGACGAGGCAGGCGAGCGCGGTCACGCTCATGACGCCGGTGAACGTCATCGGCATGGCGCCGGGCGAACTCAGCATGTCGAAGCCGGAAATGGTGTAGGCCGACCAGAAGAGAAACAGGCTCGCCGCGCTCAGCGCCGCCATGAAGGCCGTCTCGCCCGGCCGCCGCAGCCCGGCGAGACGCCCGTCCTCCTCCTGCGCCGCCGCATGCGACGCGTCTTTCGTGGCGCTGTCCTGCATCGCCGCCTTCTTTCCTCGGGCCGGCGCCGAAGCCGCTGGCCGCCTCGCGCTGAGGCGGCCAGCGGCTTCGGCCGGGCGGGTCACTTGCGGGGGATGCCGAATTCCTCCGGCGACTTCTTGGCGAGGCCGGCGTCCTGCATCAGCCAGGCGGTCGTGGACTGCCAGTCGGCGAGGAACGCGGTCGCCTCGGCGCCCGAGATGTTCATCATCGTGAAGCCGCGCGCGTCCATCAGTTCGCGGAACTCCGGCGTCCCGGCCGCGGCGCGGTAGGCCTCGGTCAGCTTGCCGACGGCCTCCTCGGGCGTCCCCTGCTTGACGAAGACGCCGAAGAACGGCCCCCAGGGCAGATACTTCGCGAACTCCGGATTGGTGGAGACGATCGTGGGGGCGGAGGGCAGCGCCGGGGTCGGCTCGAGATCGAACAGCGCGAGGGGCTTCATCTTGCCCGCCTTGATCGACTCGATGGCGGCGCCGAGCACCGCCGGCATGACGTTGATCGCCCCGCCCTGCAGGCCGGTCAGCGCCGGGCCGTCGCCGTCATAGGGCACGAAGATCACGTCGAGCGGGTGCTCCGAGGCGATCATGGCCGTGACGACCGAGGGCAGGCCGCCGGGCCCCGTCGAGCCGAACTTCACCTTGCCGGGGTTGGCGGCGACATAGTCGATCATCTCGGGGAAGGTGTCGAAGGGGGCATCGGGCTCCGCAACCAGGATCGGCGTGCCGCGCGCCAGCAGGATGATCGGCGTGAAGTCGCCGTAGTCCTTCTGGCCGAGCCCCATGATCTTGTAGAGCAGCGGGTTCTCGGCGCCCATCAGGAGGGTGTAGCCGTCCGCGTCGTCCGCCGCGACCTGGTTGAGCGCGATGGCGCCGACGCCGCCGGTGACGTTCTGCATGACCACCGGAACGCCCAGCGCCGTCTCGGCGTGCGGGGTCACGGAGCGCATGACGGTGTCGGTCGAGCCGCCGGCGCCCCACTGGATGATCCCCTGGATCTCCTTGGCGGGATACTCGGCGAAGGCTGGCGCCGCGCCCAGCGAAAGCGCCAGGGCGGCGCCGATCACGGTGAGTCTCATAGGGGTCTCCTGTCGCTCCTCCACGCCGATCTCACGCCGGCGCCGCGGGCGACCATGCCGAAGCCGCGCGCCGACGGCAAACGCGCAGTTGGGCGCGGAGGGGCCATGCGGCCGGCCACTTCGCTAGGCGCGGCGGCGCCTTGCGCGCTGAGCGGGAATTCCGCGCCGCGCGCACGCGAAAGGGGCATGGAGATGATCGGGATGGTCGGGGCGGCAGGATTCGAACCTGCGGCTTTCGGTTCCCAAAACCGACGCGCTACCAGACTGCGCTACGCCCCGACGCGCACCGCTTCTAGCCCGCCTCGGGCGGGCGGGCAACGGAGCAGGGCCAGGCCGCGCCCTCGTCGCCGAACGCGGCGTGGCGGGCGCGCGCGCCGATCTCGACGCCGAGGCGCTCGGCGAGGCCGCCGTGGATCTCCAGCACCGCGCGCGTGTCGCAGCCGGAGGGCCTGGGGTCGAGCGTGTAGGGCTCGGCGCGCTCGATCAGGCCGCAGAGCCGCCCGTCCGGCCCGAAGAACAGCATGTCGAGGCTGAGCGGCGTGTTCTTCATCCAGAACGCGACCGGCCGGGCCTGCTCGAAGATGAACAGCATCCCGGCGTCCTGCGCGAGGTCGGTGCGGTTCATGAGGCCCTGCGCGCGCTCCTCCGGCGTGTCGGCGATCTCCACCGAGAAGGCCGCGACGCGCACGCGGTCTGACCCGCCGCCGAGCGCGATGTCTATCCTGTCGGTCGGGCATGCGCCGGCGCGGCGAAGGCGAGGAAAGCTGCGGCCGCGCATGCTGCGACGCCGCGGGGCCCGATCACGCCGGCCATGCCGTACTCCCGGTCCGGTCTATCGGCCGAAGCCGCGCCGCGGCGCCATGCCTTCGTCGCCCTCGTCGTCCTGGGCGCGGCGGCCGACGCCCTCGCCGAGACCCGGCTGGGGCGCGCCTAGGCGCGACACGTCGGCGCCATGGCCCGCCATCGGCGCGGCGGGATGGGCGGACGGGGCATGGGGATGGCGCGAGGTCGACGCGAGGCGCAGCGCCTCCTCCGGCGGAAGCGCGGCCTCCCACGCGGCGACCTCGGCGGCCATGAGGCCGCGCGGCCCGGCGGTGGTGCGCACCGCGACCGCCTCGCCCGGCCCGAGATCGTTCAGGCCGCTGCGCCGCAGGACCTCCATGTGGACGAAGACGTCGCCGCCCGATCCGAAGACGTTCAGGAAGCCGAAGCCCTTGGCGCGGTCGAACCACTTGACGCGGGCGGGCTCCAGCGGGCCCTCCGCCGGATGCTCGTGGTCGAACGCGCTCGGCCCGTCGGCCATGCCGTCGGGCTCGCGCTCCTCGACGGCGAGAATCTGCACGGCCTGCCAGCCGCGCTCGAACAGCGACGCCTCGATCTTGACGACGGCCCCGTCGGGAAGCGCGCCGCGACCGGAAGCGCGAACGCAGTTCGCATGGGCGAGAATGTCGCCCTCAATCGCCTCAGACGTTATGAAACCATATCCGCGCACGCTGTCGTACCACTTTACGCGGCCTTCCACGACGACGACGCTAGGTTCTGAAACCGCGTCCACAGCTTTCTCCCACCCGTCTTGCGCTTATGTTAACTCTGCAAGACCGAAACGAGGCTCGCACCCACATGGTTACAATACCGTTAAAACCTGATGTAACAAGCGCGCCTTTCGCACTGATTGCGGCGCAATCGGGGCGTGCAGGGCGACTTCTGGCGGCGGCGGCGCTGCTCGGCCTCGCCGCGGCCTGCGCCGCGACGTCGCCGCTCGGCGGAGGAGGAGAGGCGCGGCTGCGGGTGGCGTCGCTCGCGGCGCCGATCACGGCCGCGACGCCGGACGAGACGACGGACGCCGGGATGCGCGCGCATCGCGCCACGGGGCGGGCCGAGGGCGCCGTCGCGCTGGCCGAAGCCCCTTTCCTGCAAGGCTCTCCGGCCGGTCGCGCCTATCTTGCGACCGCGGCGCCGAAGGCGCTGGCGCGGGGCGAGCCGCCGGGCCAGTGCTACGGCCTGGGGCTCGCGACCGGCCCCGACGCGCCGGCTGAGGCGCTGCGTCGCTGCTTCGCCGAGATGGCCGAGGATCCGCGCGAGGCGGGGTGCGGCTGCCGCCTGCTCGCCATCGACGACATCCTGCTCGCCGAGCGTGCGGCCTTCGCCTACGCCCCCGGCGTCAGCGGCCGTCTTCTGGGCCCGGAAGCGCCGCAATCCGGCGCGCTTGTGGTCGCCGAACGCCCCTCGGAGCGGGAGGGCGCCGCGCTGGCGGCGTTCTTCGGTTTCGACGGTCCGGTCGCCGTCGCGGAGCTCGGCGCGGACGGCGAGGCGATCCTGCTGCTGCCGGGCGACGCGGGGCCCTACAGGGGCGCCCGCGAGCGCTGGGGATGGCGGCGCGGCCGGCTTACCGAGCGGCTGCTGCTCAGCAGCCCGGAGGGCCGCCGGCTGATCGCCCTGATCGGCTTCGAGCCCGCCGACATCGCCGCCGAAGGCCCCGCGCTCGGCGCCTGGCCGCGGAGTTGAGCGGCGCAGGAGGCGGTCGACTTCGGGTTCGAGGCTTGCGCGCAGGCGCTTTTCGCCCACAAATCGCCGCACAGCGAAAGTGACAGGCCCATGTTCCAGAGCTTCGACCTCCCCGACGACCGCGCCGCCTCCGCCGAAAGGCTAGCGCGGCTGCGCAAGGCGATGGCGGAGGCCGGGGTGGACGGCTTCGCCGCGCCGCGCGCCGACGCGCATCAGGGCGAGAACGTCGCGCCCCGCGACGAGCGGCTCGCCTGGCTGACGGGCTTCACCGGCTCGGCGGGCCTGTGCGTCGCGCTCGCCCATCGCGCGGCGGTGTTCGTCGACGGGCGCTACACGCTTCAGGCGCGCGGCCAGGTGGACGGCGCGGCCTTCGAGGTGCTGGGCCTCGCCGACCCCGGCCCGGAGGCGTGGCTGTCGCAGGCGCTGCACGCCGGCGCGGTGCTTGGGCTCGACCCGATGCTGCACACGACGGCGGGGGTGGAGAAACTGTCCGCCGCGGCGGCGAAGGCCGGCGCCAGCGTCAGGCTGCTCGACGGCAACCTCATCGACGCGGTGTGGAGCGACCAGCCGCCGCCGCCCTGCAGCGCGATCCGCCCCTACCCCGAGGCGCTGGCCGGGCGCAGCGCGGCCGTCAAGCGCGAGGCGATGGGCCGCGCCGTCGCCGAAGCCGGGGCCGAGGCCGCGGTGATCACCCTGCCCGACAGCATCGCGTGGCTGCTGAACGTGCGCGGCGACGACGTGGCGCGGATGCCCGCGCCGCTCGCTTTCGCGACGCTCGGCGCCGACGGCGCCGTGACGCTCTACACCGACCCCGACAAGCTCGACGGCGCGGCGCTGGCGCATCTCGGCAACGCCGTGGCGACCGCGCCGCCGGAGGCCTTCGCCGACGGCCTCGGCGCGTTCGCGGGCAAGGCGGTGCTGGTGGACCGCCGCAGCGCGCCGGCCTGGGTGGGCCGCCGGCTGGAGGCCGCCGGGGCGCGCGTCGTCTGGGCGCGCGACCCCTGCATCCTCGCCAAGGCGACCAAGACGCAGGCGGAGCTCGACGGCGCCCGCGCCGCCCACCGCCGCGACGGCGCGGCGATGGCGGCCTTCCTGCGCTGGCTCGACGAGGCCGGCGCGGCGGAGAAGTCGCTGACGGAGATCGCCGTTGTCAAGGCGCTGGAGGACTTCCGCGCCGCGGCGGGCGAGCTGCGCGACATCTCCTTCGACACGATCTGCGGCGCGGGCCCCCACGGCGCCATCGTGCACTACCGCGTCAGCCGCGCGACCGACCGCGCGCTGGTCCCCGGAGAGCTCGTGCTGGTGGACAGCGGCGGGCAGTATCTCGACGGCACCACCGACGTCACGCGCACCGTCTCCTTCGGCCCGCCGGCGCCGGAGGCCGAGGCGCGGCGGCTCTTCACCCTCGTGCTGAAGGGCATGATCGCCATCTCCGCCGCCCGCTTTCCCGAGAACACCGCCGGGCGGGAGCTAGACCCCCTCGCCCGCGCCGCGCTGTGGAAGGCGGGCCACGACTACGACCACGGCACCGGGCACGGCGTCGGGGCCTATCTCGGCGTCCACGAGGGGCCGCAGAGCCTGTCGCGCCGCGGCGAGGAGCCGCTCAAGCCCGGCATGATCCTCTCCAACGAGCCCGGCTGCTACATCGAGGGCCGCTTCGGCATCCGCATCGAGAACCTTCTGGCGGTGGAGCCGGCGACGCTCGTCGAGGGCGCGGCGCGGCCGACCATGGGGTTTGAGACGCTGACGCTCGCGCCGATCGAGCGCCGCATGGTCGACCCGGCCCTGCTCACGCCCGAGGAGATCGGCTGGCTCGACGCCTACCACGCCCGCGTGCTGGCCGAGATCGGGCCGCTCGTCGACGCGCCGACGCGCGCCTGGCTCGAAGGCGCCTGCGCGCCGCTGGATCGCTGAAGCCTTCAAGAACAGGCCGCGCCGCACGGCGCAGGACCGGATGCAGGGAGAACGACCGATGGACATCGAAGTCACGCCCGTCGCGGGCGTCGTGGTGGTGCGGGCCGGCGGCGCGGTGATCGCCGAGAGCCGCTCGGCGGTGATGCTGCGCGAGCCCGGCGCGGAGCCGACGTTCTACCTGCCGCGCGCCGACGTGGAGATGGCGTTCCTCGACCCCTCCGAGACGGTGACGACCTGCGCGGTCAAGGGCGCGGCGACGCACTGGCACATCGTCGCCAAGAGCGGCCCGATCCCCGACGCCGCGTGGGCCTACGAGGCGAACGCGGCGCTGGCCGGCCGCCTCGCCTTCGACCCCGAGCGCGCAGCGGTCGAGCGCCTCTAACGCCGGGGCGCGGCCCCGCCGAACTGTCACACACCCGTCGCGGACCGCCGCTATTGCTCGGCGCATCCACGATGGAGGGACTGACATGACTCAGCGGGCATTCGGCGCGGCGCGCCTCTCGCTCACGGCGGCGCTGATGTGCGGCGCGGCGATGACGCAGGCGCAGGCGGAGGCGTTCAACCGCATCGCCAGCTTCCCGGTGAACCTCAACCTGCCCGAGGGCGCCGAGGCGCTGACCGAGACGTCCGCCGAGATCATCGACGCGACCGCCGACGGCATGACGCTGGTCTACACCGACAGCCCGCTCGGCGCCGTCGGCATGGTGGACCTGACCGACCCGGCCAACCCGGCGCCGAAGGGCGCGGTCATGGTCGACGGCGAGCCGACCGGCGTCGCCGTGTTCGGCCAGACGGCATACGCCGGCGTCAACACCTCCGAGAGCTACGTGAAGCCCTCGGGCTACCTCGCCGTGATCGATGTCGCCGGCGCGACGCTCAGCAAGAGCTGCGACCTCGGCGGCCAGCCCGACAGCGTCGCCGTCGCCAAGGACGGCTCGTTCGTCGCGGTCGCGGTCGAGAACGAGCGCGACGAGGACCTGAACGACGGCGTCATCCCCCAGCTTCCGGCCGGCCATGTCGCCATCATCCCGCTGAACGACGGCGCGCCCGACTGCGCCGCCATGGTCCTCGCCGACGTGACCGGCCTCGCCGGCGTCGCGCCGTCCGACCCCGAGCCGGAGTTCGTCGACATCAACGCCGCCGGCGAGATCGCGCTGACGATGCAGGAGAACAACCACATCGTCGTGCTAGACCGCACCGGCGCGGTGCTGTCGCATTTCTCCGCCGGCGCGGTGGATCTGACCAACGTCGACACCGAGGAGGAGGGCGCGCTGACCTTCGACGGCGAACTGAGCGCCGTCCCGCGCGAACCCGACTCGATCAAGTGGCTCGACGACGAGCGCTTCGTCACCGCCAACGAGGGCGACTACGAAGGCGGCTCGCGCGGCTTCACCGTCTGGTCGAAGACCGGCGACGTGCTCTACGACAGCGGCCTCTCCTTCGAATACGCCGTCGCGCAGGCCGGCCACTACCCCGAGGAGCGTTCCGGCAACAAGGGCGTCGAGCCCGAGGGGCTGACGGTCGGCGTCTACGACGGCGAGACCCGCATCTTCGTGATGAGCGAGCGCGGCTCGATGATCGGCGTCTACGCCGACGGCGAGTCGCCGGAGCTGCTGCAGCTCCTGCCCTCCGGCATCGCGCCCGAGAGCGGCGTCGCCCTGCCCGCCCGCGGCCTCTTCGTCAGCGCCAACGAGGCCGATCTCGGCGAGGACGGCGGCGCCCGCAGCCATGTCATGATCTACGCGCTTCAGGACGCCGCCCCCGCCTACCCGACGCTGGTGTCGGGCATGGACGAGGCCGGCCGCCCGGTCGGCTGGGGCGCCATCTCCGGCATGGTCGC
>CAYGUQ010000083.1:9774-11404 GCA_964352995.1 uncultured Rhodobacterales bacterium | reverse complement strand
CTGGAGAGCGCCGAACCGGGCGCGCTCGCCGCATTGGCGGAGGCCGTGCGCGGCGCCGAGGCCGCCATGGCGGACGCCGTGCGCGTGGAGTTCACGCTGGAGAACGGCGCCGTCTCGCTGCTCGACGCCGTCGCGCTGCCGCGCGGCGCGCGCGCTGCGGTGCGCATCGCCGTCGATCTCGCCGAGGAGGGCCGGCTGACGCGCGCCGCGGCGCTGCTGCGCATCGACCCGAAGCTCCTGATCGAGCACCTCCACCCGACCGTGGACCCAGACGCCCCGCGCGACGTGATCGGCCGCGGGCTCGCCGCATCGCCGGGGGCGGCGGCCGGCCCGGTCGCCTTCAGCGCCGACGCCGCCGAGGTCTTCGCCGCGCGCGGCGAGCCGGCGATCCTCGTGCGGATGGAGACGGGCCCGGAGGACATCCGCGGGATGCACGTCGCCGCCGGCGTCATCACCGCGCGCGGCGGCATGACCAGCCATGCGGCCGTGGTGGCGCGCGGGCTCGGCGCTCCCTGCGTCGTCGGCGTCGGCGACATGAAGCTCGACCCCGAGGCCGGCGTGCTGAGCGCGGGCGGGCGCAGCTTCCGGGAGGGCGACGTGATCACCGTGGACGGCGGCGCCGGCGAGGCGCTGGCCGGCGCCGCGCCGATGGTGCAGCCGGAGTTCTCCGGGGCCTTCGCGACGCTGATGGTCTGGGCCGACGCCCATCGCCGCATGGGCGTGCGCGCCAACGCCGACACCCCCGCCGACGCCCGCGTCGCGCGCGGCTTCAACGTCGACGGCGTCGGCCTCTGCCGCACCGAGCACATGTTCTTCGAGCCCGAGCGCATCACCGCCATGCGCGAGATGATCCTCGCCGATGGCGCGGAGGCGCGGCGCGCGGCGCTGGCTCGGCTGCTGCCCTGGCAGCGCGCCGACTTCGTGGAGCTCTTCGTCATCATGCGCGGGCTGCCGGTGACGATCCGCCTGCTCGACCCGCCGCTGCACGAGTTCCTGCCGCGCTCCGACCGCGACCTCTCCGACCTCGCGAGCGCGATGGGCGTTCCGGTCGCCAAGGTGCGGGCGCGCGCGACGGAGCTGGCCGAGATCAACCCGATGCTCGGGATGCGCGGCTGCCGGCTTGGCGTGACGGTGCCGGAAATCTACGAGATGCAGGCCCGCGCCATCTTCGAGGCGGCGGTGGAGGCGGCCGAGGCGACCTCGGCCCCCGTCGTGCCCGAAATCATGATCCCGCTGGTCTCCACCAACCGCGAGATGACGATGCTGCGCGAGCGCATCGAGGCGGTGGCCGAAGCCGTGCGCGAGGAGCGCGAGCTCGGCTTCAGCTACAAGGTCGGCTGCATGGTCGAGACGCCCCGCGCCGCCCTGCGCGCCGAGGAGATCGCGCAGGGCGCGGAGTTCCTGAGCTTCGGCACCAACGACCTGACCCAGATGACCTACGGGCTGAGCCGCGACGATTCGGGCGGCTTCATGCGCGCCTATCTCGCGGCGGGCGTGTTCCCGGAAGACCCGTTCCACAGCCTCGACGTCGAGGGCGTGGGCGAACTGCTGCTGATCGCCGCCGAGCGCGGGCGGCGCGGCCGACGAGACGTGACGCTGGGGCTGTGCGGCGAGCATGGCGGCGACCCGG
>CAYGUQ010000083.1:0-9764 GCA_964352995.1 uncultured Rhodobacterales bacterium | reverse complement strand
GTTCTGCGAGCTGGCGGGGTTCGACTACGTCTCCTGCTCGCCCTACCGCGCGCCGATCGCGCGGCTGGCCGCTGCGCAGGCCAGCATTCTCGCGCGGCGCGACCGCGACGACGGCGCGCCCGGCGCGGCATGAGCGACGTCGAAGCCGAGGCGGCTGGCGCGGAGGCGCTGGAGCGGGTGCGCGCCGGCGGCAAGCGGGCGCTGGCGCAGGCGCTCGCGCGCTGCGAGGCGCGCCCCGACGATCCGGCGCAGGCCGCGATGCTCGACGCCGCGTGGCGGGCGGCGAAGGGCCACGCCATCGGCCTGACCGGGCCGCCCGGCGTCGGCAAGTCCACCCTGACCGACGCGCTGATCCGCCGCTTTCGCGACCGGGGCGCCACGGTGGCGGTGATCGCCGTCGACCCCTCCTCCCGACGGACCCGCGGCGCACTGCTCGGCGACCGCACGCGCCTGACGACCGATCCCGCCGACGCCGGCGTCTTCGTGCGCTCGATGGCGGCGCGGACCTCGCTCGGCGGCCTCGCGACGACCGCCTGGCCGGCGCTGGTGCTGATGCGGGCGCTCTTCGACATCGTGATCGTCGAGACGGTCGGCGTCGGCCAGTCCGAAACCGAGATCGTCGACGTGGCGGACACGGTGGTGTTCTGCGCCCAGCCCGGCGCCGGCGACGCGCTGCAGTACATGAAGGCCGGCGTCGTCGAGATCCCGCACCTCGCGGTCGTGACGAAGGCCGACATGGGCGCGCCGGCGCAGCGCGCCGCGGCGGATCTGCGCGGCGCGCTCTCGCTCGCGACCGGCGACGGCGAGGCGGCGATCCCGGTGCTCACCTGCTCCGCCGGCACCGGAGAAGGCGTCGAGGCGCTGGCCGAGGCGCTGCTGGAGCGCATTGCGAAACTGGGCGACGTTAACGATTCGCGCGCTCAGCAGGCGGCGATATGGCTGAGAAAGGCCCTGATCGAGGGCTTCGGGGCCGAAGGATTCGCAAGACTGTCGCGCCTCTTAGACCCTGTAGACACTCGACATTCACCATTCTTGCACGCATTGCGCGTCTGGAAGCGGGGACTTGTGGCGCTTTCTGTCGGATTTACGCCACAGTAGCGATGTTTACCGATCCAGCGCCGAAGGAAAGGAGCCGCGAGGATTCCTTCGGGGGCCGCGTCACGGATTAGTGTGGCGCGATTAACCGGAATGGATCGAATTCGCCGGGGCGTCGGAACGCAGGGGGCGTTCGGAGCGCAGGCGCCGGTGGGCGCGCCCGGCCTCGCAAGAGGGCCGACATGCCGATCAAGAGGGCACACATCGCGGCGCGCATCGTCTGCGCCGGAACGCTGGTTCTTCTCTCCGGCGCCGCGAGCGCGACCGGCGAGATGGATGCGGAACTCACCGAAGAGACGACGGCCGCCGCGACGCTGCCGCAGGACGCGCTGTCGGAGGCGGCGGACCATATCCGGAACGTCCTGTCCGTCGAGCGGGCGGCGCTCGAACAGCTCGACGCCGCCGCCTCGCGCCTCGACGGCGCCGCGCCGCTCAGCGCGCCGGACCCCGCTCCGGTTCTCGCGGCGCTGTCGACCGACGCGCTGAACCTCACCGCCTTCAACGACGCCGACGCGCGCGCCCGCACGCTGGCGCGCGACGCGGCGGACGACGCGATGGCCGAGCTGCTGCTCGGCGACGCGGCCGGCGCCATCGACCTCGACAACGTCAAGCGCGTGGACGCCGGCGCCGGCGGCGAGGAGTGGCGCTGCCTCGCTCAGGCGATCTACTTCGAGGCCCGCGGGCAGTCGCTCGAGGGGCAGGTCGCGGTGGCCGAGGTCGTGCTGAACCGCGTCGACAGCCCCTCCTATCCCGACACGATCTGCGGCGTGGTGCGGCAGGGCCAGAAGCGCCTGCACAGCTGCCAGTTCTCGTTCATGTGCGACGGCCGCCCCGAGAAGGTGCATGAGCCGGCGGCGTGGAGGCTGGCCGGCAAGATCGCCAATCTGATGCTTTCGGGCCGTCCGAGGGTTGTGGTCGGCGCCGCCACGCACTTCCACACCACGTCCGTGAACCCCGGCTGGGCGCGGCGGCTTGTGAGGATCAAGCGCGTCGACGACCATATCTTCTATCGCTACCCGACACGGGTCGCCTCGAACTGAACCGAGGCTCCTCGCCGTCCCTCAGGCGGGAGACCAGCGCAGGCCCTGCAGCGGCCGCGTCCAGACCGACAGCGTGTCCGCGCCCAGCCTTTCGTGGCTGGTGAGACCGAAGCGCGGCGCGCTCGCCAGCCGCTCGACGCAGAGCCGCCCGACTGCAGGCGCGGAGTCGGCGCCCAGAACGGCGCCTGCGGAGAACCACGCGATCTCGTCGACGAGGTCGTCGCGCAGCAGCGCCGCCGCGATGCGCCCCCCGCCCTCGCACAGGACGCGGGTCGCGCCGCGGGCGCCGAGCCGGGCCAGGGCGTCGGAGAGCGTCAGCTCGCCGTTGCGGTCCTCGATCGCCAGCATCTCCACGCCGAGCGCGCGCAGGGCGTCGCGACGCTCCCGCGCCGCGCCTTCCCGGTGCATCAGGAGCAGCGGACGCTCGCGGGCGCTGCGCACGAGGCGCGACATCAGCGACAGGCTCAGGCCGCCGTCGGCGACGATTCTGAGCGGCCTGCGGTCTTCAAGCCCGGGCAGACGGACGTCGAGCATCGGATCGTCGGTGCGGGCGGCGCCGGCGCCGACGAGCACGGCGTCGCTCGTGGCGCGCATGAGATGGGTGCGGGCGCGCGCCTCAGGTCCGGTGATCCAGCGGCTCTCGCCCGAGGCCGTCGCGATCCGGCCGTCGAGCGTGGCGGCGAGCTTCAGCGTCACATGCGGCCGACCGAGCGCGAGACGGGTGAAGAAGCCGACGTTGAGGGCGAGCGCCTCCTCGGCGAGCACGCCCGTCGTCACCTCCAGCCCCGCGGCGCGCAGCGCGGCGAAACCGCGGCCGCGCACGCGCGGATCGGGATCCTCGACCGTGGAGACGACGCGCGACACCCCCGCGGCGACGAGCGCGTCGGCGCAGGGCGGCGTGCGGCCATGGTGCGCGCAGGGCTCCAGCGTCACCCAGGCCGTCGCGCCGCGCAGCGCCTCGGCGCCCCAGGCGGCGCGCGCCTGCGCGAGCGCGACCTGCTCCGCATGGGGTCTGCCGCCAGGCTGGGTGACGCCGCGCCCCAGCACGCGCCCGTCCCTGGCGATGACGCAGCCGACCGAAGGGTTGGGCGCCGTGAGGCCGAGACCGCGCCGAGCGAGGCGGAGCGCGACGCGCATGCGCTGCGCATCCTGTTCAGCGCCAGCCGTCATCGCGTCCTCCGTTCGGGCTCAGACGCCATCCGGCGAGGCGACCGGGCGCAACTCCGCCACGAACTCCTCGAAGTCGCCCGCCTCCTGGAAGTTCTTGTAGACGCTCGCGAAGCGCACATAGGCGACGGTGTCGATCCGCGCGAGGGTCTCCATCACGATGGAGCCGATCCTGTCGGAAGGCACGTCCGTGTCGCCGAGGCTCTCCAGCCGCCTGACGATGCCGGAGATCATCTGCTCGATGCGGTCGGGCTCGATGGGACGCTTCTGGAGCGCGATGCGGATCGAGCGGGCGAGCTTGTCGCGGTCGAAATCCTCCCGGCGGCCGGATTTCTTCACGACGATGAGATCGCGAAGCTGGACCCGCTCATAGGTGGTGAAGCGTCCGCCGCAGGCCGGGCAGAAGCGCCGCCTGCGGATGGCGACATGGTCCTCGGCGGGGCGCGAGTCCTTCACCTGCGTATCGGCGTTTCCGCAGAACGGGCAGCGCATCCGGTCCCCTCCACCCCGTCAGACCGCCATCACCATAGGCGCAGGACGAGGGCTTGGGTAGGGGCCGGCGTCAGGCGCGAGATGTGGCCTGACGCTACGGCGGCTACATCGCGCCGGGGTCGACGATCGGCCTTGGGCGCCCGTCGTCGTCGATCGCGACGAAGGTGAAGACGCCGCGCGTCACCAACGCCGAGACGTCCTCGCCGCGCGGGCGGCGATGGGCCTCGATGGCCATGCGGATCGAGGTGCGGCCGATCTTCACGACGTCGGCGTAGACGGTGACCTCGTCGCCGACCTTGACCGGCTCATGGAAGCTCATCGCGTCCACCGCGACGGTCGCCACGCGCCCCCGGGCCACGCGCGCCGCGACGGCGCCGGCGGCCATGTCCATCTGGCTCATGAGCCAGCCGCCGAAGATGTCGCCGTTGGCGTTGGTGTCCGCCGGCATCGCGATGGCGCGGATCGCGAGCTGGCGGGCGTCGGCGGAGACTGGAACGGGCTCTGACATGGTTTCTCTTCGGCGGGGCGGATGCGAGGCGGCCTGCTTAGACCTTCGAATGCGCGAAGCAGTATCTGCCGAAGCGTCGTCGGCGTCGCGTGTTTTCTGGCGGGATCGCGAGTCGGGGCGATGGCGCAGCGAGGCGCATCGCGCCTGCGGCGCCGTATCCGATTTCTCGCGAGGCTATTGAACCCGGCCGCGCCACGCACGACCTCTAGCGATCGACCGGGTGAGCGCCCGGACGTCGACGCGGCCGCAACCGCCCCTGACCTCGCTCGCGCCGCGGAGTCGTAGAGAAATGTCGTTCGAGGCCGATCCCCCGGTCCGTTCCCCGGTTCACCCGTCCCTGGCGCTGGAGTTCGAGACCGTTCTGATGATCCTGCGCGCAGTCGAAGCGAACATCGGACCGGCCCCGTCAGAAACGGTGAGCGCCGACGTCATGTCCGGCGTGAAGGCGGTGAGCGCCGTTCTCGACGCGCTCACCGCCAGGGTGTCGAGGCCCGATCAGAGCCCGGGATAGAGCGGGAAACGGTCGCAGAGCACCTTGACCTTGGCCCTCACGGCCTCCTCTACCGCGCCATTGCCCTCTTCCCCATTGGCCTTCAGGCCGTCGATGACCTCGACGATGAGCTGGCCGATCTCGCGGAACTCGCCCTCGCCGAAACCGCGCGTGGTGCCCGCGGGGGAGCCGAGGCGGATGCCGGAGGTGACCATCGGCTTCTCGGGGTCGAACGGCACGCCGTTCTTGTTGCAGGTGATGTGGGCGCGGCCCAGCGCCTGCTCGGCGGCCTTGCCGGTCACGCCCTTGGGGCGCAGGTCGACGAGAATGAGGTGGGTGTCGGTGCCGCCGGTGACGAGCGCGAGGCCGCCCTTGACGATCTCCTCGCCCATCGCCTGGCAGTTCGTGATCACCTGCTGGGCGTAGGCGCGGAACTCCGGCGTCAGCGCCTCGCCGAAGGCCACCGCCTTGGCGGCGATGACATGCATCAGCGGGCCGCCCTGCAGGCCGGGGAACACCGCGGAGTTGATCTTCTTGATCAGCGCCTCGTCGTTGGTGAGGATCATGCCGCCGCGCGGGCCGCGCAGCGTCTTGTGCGTCGTGGTGGTCGCGACGTCGGCGTAGTCGAGCGGGTTCGGGTAGAGGCCGGCCGCCACGAGACCGGCGAAGTGCGCCATGTCGACGAACAGCATGGCCCCGACCTTGTCGGCGATCTCGCGGAAGCGCTTGAAGTCGATGATGCGCGGGATCGCGGAGCCGCCGGCCATGATGACCTTGGGCTTGCACTGGACCGCCATCTCCTCGACCGCGTCGTAGTCGATGATGTTGGTGTCGCGCGACACGCCGTACTGCACGGCGTTGAACCACTTGCCGGACTGGTTGGGCGCGGCGCCATGGGTCAGGTGGCCGCCCGAGGCGAGATCCTGCCCCATGAAGGTGTCGCCCGGCTGGATGGTCGCAAGAAACACCGCCTGGTTGGCCTGAGCGCCCGAATGCGGCTGCACGTTGGCGAACTTGCAGTTGAAGAGCTGGCAGGCGCGCTCGATGGCGAGGCTCTCGGCGACGTCGACGTGCTGGCAGCCGCCATAGTAGCGCCGGCCCGGATAGCCCTCGGCGTACTTGTTGGTGAGCACGGAGCCCTGCGCTTCGAGGACGGCGCGGCTCACGATGTTCTCGGAGGCGATCAGCTCGATCTCGTCGCGCTGCCGCGCGAGTTCGTCGGTCAGCGACTGGAAGAGCGCGGCGTCGCGCTTCTCTACGCCGTCGGTGAAGAAGCCGTTGTCCCGGATTGAGGCGTCCATGTCGTTCTCTCCCGCAAGTTTCGCTCAGCGCCCGGCTGGCTTTCGGTTTGTTTCGTATCGGAAACGCCACACCCGCGAAAGGACGAAGCGCATGGCGAGACATGATCACGCCTGACGCGCGCCCGCGCCACCCTTGCGGCGCGGATGGCGCCCGAGTTCGGGTGAGCCCGCCATCACCCACAGGGGCGCCGCGCCGTTCCGGCGCCACCGCCTCGCCCTGCCGGACGCGCAAGTCGACGGCCATGATGGACGCGCGCGCAAGCGCCGGCCAGAGTGCGCCGCAAGGTCGGCCACGCGGCGCGTCGCGAGGGGCGCGAGGCGTCGCGTCGGAACCGGCCATGACGGGGGAGATCGGGCGGGTGGCGGTGCAGCGCATACATTTCACGGCCAGCGACGCGCCCGACGCGCAGCAGAGCCTGCAGACCCTCGTGAAGCGCTACGGCCAGAGCCCCGCGCCGGAGGCCGACCTGATCGTCGCGCTCGGCGGCGACGGCTTCATGCTGCACACCCTCCACGACACGCTGCACCTGAGCGCGCCGGTCTACGGCATGAACCGCGGCACGGTCGGCTTCCTGATGAACGAGTACGGCGAGGAGGACCTGCTGGAGCGGCTCGGCGCCGCTGAGCGCTACGTCATCCATCCGCTCAAGATGCGCGCCACCACGGTGCATGGGCTGACGACCGAGGCGCTGGCGATCAACGAGGTCTCGCTGCTGCGATCGACCTATCAGGCGTCGCGCCTGCGCATCCTCGTGGACGGGCGGGAGCGGATGCCGATGCTGATCTGCGACGGCGTGATCGTCGCGACGCCGGCGGGCTCGACCGCCTACAACCTCTCCGCTCACGGGCCGATCCTGCCGCTTGAGGCCGACATGATGGCGCTGACGCCGGTTGCGGCGTTCCGGCCGCGGCGCTGGCGCGGCGCGATCCTGCCGCGCACGGCGCGGGTGACGATCGAGGTGCTCGACAGCCTCAAGCGTCCCGTGCTCGCCGTGGCTGACAGCACGGAGGTCCGCCAAGTGGCCAAGGTGGAGGTCGCCTTCCACAATGAAGTCGAGATGGAGCTGCTGTTCGATCAGGGCCACGGCCTGAGCGAACGCCTGCTGCGCGAGCAGTTCTCCTGAGACCGAACGCCGGGCGTTCGACGCCCTGCGCCCCCCTCTCCGCAGTCGGTCGCGCGCGTCGCGCTTGACCGCGCCGCCGCCCGCACGCATGTCCGGAAGGCGGGCGGCGGGAGGATCGGGATGGGCTTGAGCGAACAGGCGCGATGGTGGGGACTGGCGCTTCTGGCGCTGGGGCTCTTCCTGTGGCTCTTCTCCAGCGCGGTCACGCCGTTCCTGGCCGGCATGGCGATCGCATATTTCCTCGATCCGGTTGCGGACCGCCTAGAGAGACGCGGCTTCTCGCGTCTCGCCGCGACGTCGGCGGTGATGGGCCTCGTGGTTCTGGCGGCGGTCGTGGCGATTCTCGTGCTGGTGCCGGTGCTGATCGACCAGTTCGCCCGCGTGGTGCGGGCGACGCCGGACTACCTGCTGGCGATCCAGGATTTCCTCGAAGGCGGCATGGAGCGCTACGCGCCGGCGGCCGTGACCGAGGGCGGGCTGCTGGCGACGGCCTTCGACAACCTCGAGGCGCAGGTAAAGAGCGCCAGCGGCAAGATCGTGGAGTCGGTATACTCCGGCGGCGTCGCGCTTATCGACTTCCTTGGGCTGGTGATCATCACGCCGGTGGTCGCATTCTACATGCTTCTGGACTGGGACCGGATGGTCGACGAGATCGACCACTGGCTGCCGCGCCGCCATGCGCCTTCGATCCGCCGCATCGCGGGCGACATCGACGGCGTGCTGGCCGGATTCGTGCGCGGTCAGCTCACGGTCTGCCTCATCCTCGGCAGCTTCTACGCCGTGGCGCTGCTGGCGCTGGGGCTGAACTTCGGCATCCTCGTGGGGCTGTTCGCCGGGCTGATCAGCTTCATTCCCTTCGTGGGCTCGCTGGTGGGCGGGGCGCTCTCCATCGGCATCGCGCTCTTCCAGTTCTGGGGCGAGCCCTGGTGGATCGTCGCGGTAGCGGCGGTGTTCCTGATCGGGCAGGCGGTGGAGGGCAACTACCTCACGCCGAGGCTGGTGGGCGGAAGCGTGGGGCTGCACCCGGTCTGGCTGATGTTCGCGCTTTCCGCCTTCGGGGCTGCGATGGGCTTCGTCGGCCTGCTGATCGCCGTCCCGACGGCGGCGGCGATCGGCGTGCTGGCCCGTTTCGCGCTGGAGCAGTATCGTCAGGGCCGGCTCTACCAGGGCGGCGAGGCGCTGCTGCCCGACGACCCCGACCACGAGCGCGACCACGAGAGGCGGCCGGCGGAATGACCGAGCCCGCCGGCCAGCTTCCGCTGTCGCTGCCGGCGGCCCCGCGGCCCGCGATGGGGCGCGAGAACTTCATCGTCAGCCCCGCCAACGCCGAGGCGCTGGCGCTGGTGGAGCGCTGGCGCGACTGGCCGCGGCCCCGGCTTGCGATCTGCGGACCGGCGGGCGCGGGCAAGACCCACCTCGCCCATGTCTTCGCCGCCGCGACCGGCGCGGAGATCGCGGCCGCGGAGACGCTGTCGGAAGCCGACGCGCCGCGCCTCGTGGCGCGCGGCGCGCTGGCGGTGGAGGACGCCGACCGCCTGCCGCAGGCGGCCGAGCCCGCGCTCTTCCACCTCGTCAATCTCGCCGAGGCCCATGGCGCGCCGCTGCTGCTGACCGGCCGCGAACCGCCGGCGCGCTGGCCGACGCGGCTCGCCGACCTCGCGTCGCGCCTCTCGGCGACCACGACGGCGCGGCTGCATCCGCCGGACGACGCGCTGCTTGAAGCCGTCCTCGCGAAGGGCTTCGACGACCGGCGGCTTCTGGTGGAGCCGGGCCTGCCGGCCTTTCTGGCGGCGCGGATCGAGCGCAGCTTCGCCGCGGCGGGGGAGATCGTGGCGCGGCTCGACGCGGCGTCGCTGGCCGAGCGCCGGCCGATCACGCGCCGTCTGGCCGCCGAACTGATCGGCTGAGCGGCGAGACGCCCCGTCGCGCGCCCGTCGCGCTTCGGCGATAGTGCGTTCCTGCGAGACACCCTGCGGAGACCGACCCATGCGCGCCGACTTCCTCAACACCACGGTCGACCCCGCCGCCGCGACGGAGCCGGACTTCGACCTCGCCTCGCCGGCGCGCTTCTTCAACCGCGAGGTCTCGTGGCTGGCCTTCAACTGGCGCGTGATGGAGGAGGCGGAGAACGTCAATCATCCGCTGCTGGAGCGGGTGCGGTTCCTCTCGATCTCCGGCAACAACCTCGACGAATTCTACGCCGTGCGCGTCGCGGGGCTCAGGGCGCAGGTGCGCGCGGGCGTGGAGAAGCCCTCCGACGACGGACTGACCCCCGCCCAGCAGCTCGCCGAGATCGACGCCGGCGCGCGCGCGCTGATGCAGGCGCAGCAGCGCGTCTGGGCGGCGCTGCGCGAGGAGCTCGCCGCGCGGGGCATGCATGTCGCGGAGCCCGACACGCTGAGCGACGACGAGCGCGCCTTCGTCGAGCAGTACTTCGTCGATCAGGTGTTTCCCGTGGTCACGCCGCTCGCCATCGACCCCGCGCATCCCTTTCCCTTCATCGCCAACGGCGGCTTCGCGCTGGCGCTCTCGCTGGAGCGCGCCGGC